>DASTGV010000328.1:0-5871 GCA_035718765.1 Nocardioidaceae bacterium | reverse complement strand
ATGTTCACCGCGAGCCACAACCCGGCGCAGTACAACGGGATCAAGATGTGCCGCGCGTACGCCGTGCCGCTGGGCATGGAGACCGGGCTGGCCGACGTACGCGACCTGGTGGCGTCCGGTGACCTGCCGGTGGCCGACCGGGAGGGCACCATCACCGAGCGGGACCTGCTCGACGACTACGCCGCGTTCCTGTTGAAGCTCGCGCCGGTGACGGGACGCCGGCTCGCCGTGGTGGTCGACGCGGGCAACGGGATGGCCGGGCACACCGCGCCGGCCGTTCTCGGCCGCCTCGACCTCGACGTCACGCCGATGTACTACGAGCTCGACGGCACCTTCCCGAACCACGAGGCCAACCCCATCGAGCCCGCGAACATGGCCGACCTGCAGGCCCGGGTCCGCGAGACCGGCGCGGACATCGGGCTGGCGTTCGACGGCGACGCCGACCGCTGCTTCATCGTCGACGAGCGCGGGGAGATCGTCAGCCCCTCGGTGCTCACCGCGCTGATCGCCTCCCGCGAGCTGGCCCGCGAGCCCGGGTCGTCCGTGATCCACAACCTGATCACCTCCCGCGCGGTGCCGGAGCTGGTCACCGAGCTCGGCGGCCAGCCGGTCCGCACCCGGGTCGGGCACTCCTTCATCAAGGCCACGATGGCCGAGACCGACGCGATCTTCGGCGGCGAGCACTCCGGCCACTTCTACTTCCGGGACTTCTGGCGGGCCGACTCCGGCATGCTGGCGGCGCTGCACGTGCTGGCCGCGCTCGCCGAGACCGACCGGCCGCTCTCGGAGCTGCTCGCCGAGTTCTCCCGGTACGTCGCGACGGGGGAGATCAACTCGACGGTCGCCGACCAGGCCGGCGTGCTCGCGGAGATCGAGCGCGAGTACGGCAGCCGGGAGGGTGTCACGCTCGACCACCTCGACGGGCTGACCGTCACCCACGACGACTGGTGGTTCAATGTCCGCCCGTCCAACACCGAGCCGCTGCTGCGCCTGAACGCCGAGGCCGGCGACCGGGCCACGCTCGACCGGCTCCGCGACGACGTGCTCGCCACGATCAGGAGAGACTCATGAACCTCGACCCCGCCCTGCTCGAGATCATCGTGTGCCCGGACTGCCGCGGGGCGCTGGCCGTCGACGACGGCGCCGGTGAGCTGGTCTGCACCGCGTGCGGCCTGGCCTACCCGGTCCGGGACGACATCCCAGTGCTCCTCGTCGACGAGGCCCGCCGGCCGGCGCAGGGCTAGGCGCCCGGCCATGGCCGAGGTCTTCGACGACTCGCGTCTCGACGACGAGGCCGCGCTCGCGACCGCCGACCCGGTGCTCCGGCCGCTGGCCGAGGCCGGCTCCCGGGTCCGCCGTGAGGCGGGTGCCGCCGCGGAGGCCATCGCGGCCGCCGTGGCGAGCGCGCTCGGCGAGTCCCGTCCCCGCGCGGTCGTTGCCGCCGGCCCCGACTCGCGGCTGCTGCGCGCGGTGCTCGAGCCGTGGTGCCCGGTGCCGTTCGTGGCCTGGCCCGGCCCGTCGCTGCCCGGCTGGGCCGGTGGCCTCGACCTGGTCGTGGTCCTCGCGCCCGACGGCAGCGACACCGGTGCCGCGTCGGCGGTGGCCGAGGCGGTCCGCCGCGGCTGCCGGGTGGTCGTCGCCTGCCCGCCCCGCTCGTTCGTCGCCGAGCACGCCGTCGGCCGCGACAGCACCGTGCTGCCGTGCTCGTCGGGCGACCAGCTCGCGACCGCCGTGGTGATGCTGGAGTTCCTCGACCAGATCGACCTCGGGCCGGACTCCGACCCCGAGTCGGTGGCGCTGGCCCTGGACGAGGTGGCGATCGCCTGCTCGCCGTACCGCGACCTGGCCGTGAACCCCGCCAAGATGCTGGCGATCGCGCTCGCGGACGCGACCCCGCTGGTCTGGGGCGGCTCGGTGCTGGCGGCCCGCGCGGCCCGGCGGGTGGCCGAGTCCATCCGCCGCGCCAGCGGCCGCACGGCGCTCGCCGGCGACGCCGAGCACCTGCTGCCGGTGATCGCCGCGGCCCGCACCCAGGACCTGTTCGCCGACCCCGTCGACGAGGAGGACGGCGGCCGCCGGCCCGCGCTGGTGATCCTGGACGACGGTGCGGACGACGCCACGATCCGCGAGCAGCGCGGCCGGCTGACCGCCGAGGCCCAGTCCCGGCACGTCCGCGTCGAGCGGGTCGCCACCGACGCCACCAACGAGGTGGCCCGCTACGCGGCGCTGCTCGCCACCGGCACCTACGCCGCCGCCTACCTCGGCGTCGCCCTCTCCCGCTGACCCGGGCCGACGGGAGCTTCTCCCGGGTCGGCGGACGCTAGGCTGCACGCTCACCCAGGGGAGGAGCGGCATGGCTGCCGAAGGCGGGACCAAGGCGGTGGTCGCCGCGTTGCTGGCGAACACCGGCATCGCGGTCATGAAGTTCCTGGCGTTCGCGCTGACCGGTGCGTCGTCGATGCTCGCCGAGGGCATCCACTCGGTCGCCGACTCCGGCAACCAGGGGCTGCTGCTGCTCGGCGGCAAGCGCTCCGAGCGCGAGGCCACCACAGAGCACCCGTTCGGCTTCGGTCGCGAGCGCTACGTCTACTCGTTCGTGGTCGCCATCGTGCTGTTCAGCGTCGGCGGTCTGTTCGCGCTCTACGAGGCCTACCACAAGGCCATCGAGGTCCACGAGGGCAAGCCCAACGAGCTCCTCGAGGGCCGGTGGTGGTGGGTCGCGATCGTCGTCCTGGTCGGCGCCGTGATCATGGAGGGGCTGTCCTTCCGCACCGCGATCGGGGAGACCAACAAGATCCGCGAGGGCGCGAGCTGGTGGCAGTTCATCCGCCGGGCCAAGTCCCCCGAGCTGCCGGTGATCCTGCTCGAGGACTTCGCCGCGCTCATCGGCCTGGTCTTCGCGCTGCTCGGCGTCGGGCTCACCAAGATCACCGGCAACGGCTACTTCGACGTCATCGGCACGGCGGGCATCGGGCTGCTGCTGGTGACGGTGGCCGTCGTGCTCGCGACCGAGACCAAGAGCCTGCTGCTCGGCGAGTCGGCCAGCCCGCAGGCCCAGGCCCGGCTGTGCGACCGGCTGCTCGCCACCCCGGGCATCGAACGGGTCATCCACATGAGGACGCTGCACCTCGGGCCGGAGGAGCTGCTCGTCGCGGTGAAGATCGGCGTCCCACGCCAGGCGACGGCCGCCGACGTCGCGGCCAGCATCGACGCGGCCGAGCGCGCGATGCGCGAGGCGGAGCCGGCGGCGCAGGTGATCTACGTCGAACCGGACATCTACGTCGAGGACCACACGCCGGACCCGCGGCCCGAGCCACCCGCGCCGCCCGCGCACTGACGCGCCGCCGCACACCCCGCGGTTTTCGGAAGCGGAGCCCTCCGCGGGTACCCTGACAGGGCTCGACCGAACCCACGACCTCGCAGAGGAACCACTTTCACATGGACTTCAAGGTTGCCGACCTGAGCCTGGCCGACTACGGCCGCACCGAGATCACCCTCGCCGAGCACGAGATGCCCGGCCTGATGGCGATGCGCGAGCGGTACGGCGCCTCGCAGCCGCTCAAGGGCGCCCGGATCGCGGGCTCGCTGCACATGACGATCCAGACCGCGGTCCTCATCGAGACGCTGGTCGCGCTCGGCGCCGAGGTCCGCTGGGCCTCCTGCAACATCTTCTCCACCCAGGACCACGCCGCGGCCGCGGTCGTCGTGGGCCCGAACGGCACCGTCGACGACCCGCAGGGCGTCCCGGTCTTCGCCTGGAAGGGCGAGAGCCTCGAGGAGTACTGGTGGTGCACCCAGCAGATCCTCGCCTGGCCCGGTGACACCCGCGCCAACATGATCCTCGACGACGGCGGCGACGCGACCCTGCTCGTGCACCTCGGCGTCCAGGCCGAGAAGGAGGGCAAGGCCCCCGCGGTCGAGTCCGCCGAGAGCGCCGAGCAGCGCGTCATCTTCAAGGTCCTCAACGACAGCCTCGCCGAGGACGCCAACCGCTGGACCGCGGTCGCCAACGAGATCAAGGGCGTCACCGAGGAGACCACGACCGGCGTGCTCCGGCTCTACGACATGATGCGCGAGGGCTCGCTGCTGTTCCCCGGCATCAACGTCAACGACTCGGTCACCAAGAGCAAGTTCGACAACAAGTACGGCTGCCGCCACTCGCTCGTCGACGGCATCAACCGGGCCACCGACGTGCTGATCGGCGGCAAGGTCGCGGTCGTCTGCGGCTACGGCGACGTCGGCAAGGGCTGCGCGGAGTCGCTGCGCGGCCAGGGCGCCCGCGTCATCGTCACCGAGATCGACCCGATCTGCGCGCTGCAGGCGGCGATGGACGGCTACCAGGTCTCCACCCTCGACGACGTGCTCCCGACCGCCGACATCATCATCACGGCCACCGGCAACAAGGACGTGGTGACCGTCGAGCAGATGCAGAAGATGAAGTTCCAGGCGATCGTCGCGAACATCGGGCACTTCGACAACGAGATCGACATGGCCGGTCTCGAGTCCTTCCCCGGCGTCGAGCGCAAGAACGTCAAGCCGCAGGTCGACGTCTGGTCCTTCCCCGGCGGTACGTCGATCATCGTGCTGTCCGAGGGCCGGCTGATGAACCTCGGCAACGCGACCGGCCACCCGTCGTTCGTGATGTCGAACTCCTTCACCAACCAGGTGCTCGCGCAGATCGAGATCTTCACGAAGACCGACGAGTACCCGGTCGGCGTCTACGTGCTCCCGAAGCACCTCGACGAGGAGGTCGCCCGCCTGCACCTCGGCGCGCTCGGCGTGAAGCTGACGACGCTGACCGACAAGCAGGCCAAGTACCTCGGCGTCGACGTCGCCGGCCCCTACAAGTCGGACCACTACCGCTACTGACCGGCGGTCAGGCGGCGGACGGACGACGGGAGAACCCGGAGGTGGCGACCACGGACGTGGCGGGGCACGGCGCCCCTGGCGCACAGGGCCGCGGGCGGGTGCTGGTCGTCGACGACGACGCGGCCCTGGCCGAGATGCTCACGATCGTGCTCCGCAACGAGGGGTTCGACTCGCGGGTGTGCGCGGTGGGGGACCGCGCGCTGGCCGACTTCCGTGACTACCGCCCCGACGTGGTGCTCCTCGACCTGATGCTGCCCGGCAAGGACGGCATCGACGTCTGCAAGGAGATCCGGGCCGAGTCCGGCGTACCCATCGTCATGCTCACCGCCAAGAGCGACACGATCGACGTGGTCGTCGGGCTCGAGTCCGGGGCCGACGACTACGTCGTCAAGCCGTTCAAGCCCAAGGAGCTGGTGGCCCGGATCCGGGCCCGGGTCCGCCGCTTCGAGGACCCGGCCCCGGAGGCGCTGACGATCGGCGACCTGTCCATCGACGTCGCCGGCCACGTGGTGACCCGCGACGGGCAGCCGATCGCGCTCACCCCGCTCGAGTTCGACCTGCTGGTGTGCCTGGCCCGCAAGCCCTGGCAGGTGTTCACCCGTGAGGTCCTGCTGGAGCAGGTGTGGGGCTACCGGCACGCCGCCGACACCCGGCTGGTCAACGTGCACGTCCAGCGGCTGCGGTCCAAGGTCGAGCACGACCCGGAGAACCCGGAGATCGTGGTGACCGTCCGAGGCGTCGGCTACAAGGCCGGGAACGCGCAGTAGGCCGATGAAGACCGGGGCGTCCCCGCGAGTGCGACCGCCGGTACTCCGCCTGGACCTGCGGGCGAGGCTGCGGTCGGTCGCCACCGTGTGGCGGCGCTCCATCCAGGCCCGCGTGGTCATCAGCACCCTGCTGCTGTCCGCCGTGGTGGTCTCGCTGGTCGGCTGGGTGCTGCTCCAGCAGATCACCGACGGGCTGGTGCACAGCAAGACCGAGTCCTCCGTCGACGAGACCAGC
>DASTGV010000327.1:0-6096 GCA_035718765.1 Nocardioidaceae bacterium | reverse complement strand
CGGCTGACCGCGCTGGTGCTGGCCCACCTCGCCGACGCCGCCGGCCGGGCCGCCCACGCGGACCGCGAGCAGCTCGTGCGGCCCGCCCCCGCCCTGCTCGCTGGGGTCGACCGGGTCATGCAGCGGGTGCGCCGGCGCAAGCGCCCCTTCGGCCCCGAGGGGGTGGCCTGGCTGGAGCGCGCCCACGCCGAGCACCTCCGCCTGCGCTGGCTGGCCGACGTCGACCCGCCCGACGCCGACGAGCTCGTCGTCGCCTGGGAGCGCACCCTCGTCGCCTTCGAGGCGAAGGGGCACCCGTTCGAGGTGGCCCGCTCCCAGGCCAGGCTGGCGTCGGTGCTGCGGGCGACCGGTCGCCCGGCCGAGGCCCGCGCGCTCGTCGACGCGGCCCGGGCCACGGCCGAGGCGCTCGGGGCGCGGCCGCTGCTCGACGAGCTGCGCGCCGGCGGCGAGCACCGGCACCGCGACGCCCGCGCCGACACCACGCTGACCGGCCGGGAGACGGAGATCCTGGCCCTGGTGGCGCAGGGGCGCAGCAACGGCGAGATCGCGCGGCAGCTGTTCATCTCCGCGAAGACCGTGAGCGTGCACGTCTCGAACATCCTGGCGAAGCTCGGCGCCAGCGGCCGCACGGAGGCCGCCGCCATCGCCCGTCGCGACGGCCTGCTGGTGGAGTGATCCCGGGTCCGCAGGGGCCTGCGCGGTAACGTCCGCGCCGTGCTCGAAGCGGCCTGGTGGGGTTTCGTCGGCGGTGCCGCGCTGCTGGTCGGCGCGGCGATGGCGCTGTGGCTGCGGACGTCGACCCGGTTCGTCGGGCTGGTGATGGGGTTCGGCACCGGCGTGCTGTTCTCGGCGGTGGCCTTCGAGCTGACCCGCGAGGCCTACGACCGGGCCGGCGCGGACGCCGTCGTCCTCGGCCTGCTCGCCGGGTCGCTGGTGTTCTTCGCCGGCGACTGGGTCCTGGACCACCGCGGCGCCAACCGCCGCAAGAGCCCCACCGGCATGCAGGAGAACGCGACCGGAGGCGCGCTGGTGCTCGGCGCCCTCCTCGACGGCATCCCCGAGTCCGCGGCGATCGGCGTCAGCCTCGTCGGCGGCGGAGGCGTGGGGGTCGCGGTCGTGGCCGCGGTGTTCCTCTCCAACATCCCCGAGGGCCTCTCCGCCTCCTCGGGCATGAAGGCCAGCGGCCGGTCCACGCCGTACGTCCTCGGCCTCTGGGTCGCCGTGGCCGCCGCGTCCACCGCCGCGGCCGCGCTCGGGTACCTCCTGCTCGGCGGCGCCTCCCCCGAGGTCGTGGCGATCGTCCAGGCGTTCGCGGCCGGCGCGATCCTCACGATGCTGTCCGACACGATGGTCCCGGAGGCCGTGAAGCACGCCGGGTCCCTCGTCGGGCTGGTCACCGCCCTCGGCTTCGTCCTCGCCTTCCTGCTCTCGAACGCCTAATCGGGTCGCGGGGGCTCCGCGCTCCTGCCACCATCCCCTCGTGAGCTGGAGGGAGCGCCTGCGGGCGCTGCGCGTGGACACCACGCCGCTGCGCACGTCGCGCGACTTCCGGCTGCTGTTCCTGGCCGGCACCGTGTTCTACCTCGGCGGGATGGTCTCCTACGTCGCCCTGCCCTACCAGCTCTACCGGCTCACCGGCTCCAACTTCGCGGTCGGTGCGCTCGGCATCGTGGAGCTGGTCCCGCTCCTCTTCTTCGGCCTGTACGGCGGAGCGCTGGCCGACCACGTCGACCGGCGACGGCTGCTCGTCGGCACCGGGGCCGCGCAGGTGCTGCTGACCGCGGTGCTGATGGTCAACGCGTTCGGACCGCAGCGGCTGTGGGTCATCTACGCCCTGGGCGCCGCGCTCTCCGCGGCCGGGTCGCTGCAGCGGCCGTCGAAGGAGGCACTCGAGCCGCGGACCGTGACGCACGACCAGATCACCGCGGCCAGCGCGCTGTCCTCGCTCGGCATGCAGGTCGGCCTGCTCGCCGGCCCCGCGATCGGCGGCGTCCTGGTCTCGACCGTGGGCGTCGGCTGGTGCTTCGCGGTCGACGTCACGGGGCTGGTGGTCGCCACCGTGCTGTTCGCGGCGATGCGCCCCTACCCGCACGGGCAGGAGACGACGCCGCCCAGCCTGCGCGGCATCGGCGAGGGCCTGACCTACGCCCTGCGCCGTCGCGACCTGCTCGGCACCTACCTCATCGACATCACCGCGATGATGATGGCGATGCCGGTCGTGCTCTTCCCGGCCCTCGCGGAGGACGTGTTCGGCCACCCCGGGCTGCTCGGGCTGCTCTACACCGCGGAGACGGTGGGCAGCATGCTCGCCACCGCCACCTCCGGCTGGACCTCGCACGTGCACCACCACGGCCGGGCGATCGTCCTCGCCGCGCTGGCGTACGGCGCCGCGATCTGCCTCGCCGGGCTGGCCCCGACGATCTGGCTGACGATGCTGTGCCTGGTGCTGGCCGGGGCCGCGGACATGGTCAGCGGGCTGTTCCGGGCGACCATCTGGAACCAGACGATCCCCGACACCATGCGCGGCCGGCTCGCCGGGATCGAGATGCTGTCGTACTCCCTGGGCCCGCTCGGCGGCCAGGTCCGCGCCGGCGTGGTGGCCGACCTCTGGACCGTGCGCGGCTCGATCGCGAGCGGCGGGGCGCTCTGCGTGGCGGGGGTGGCCGCGACGGCGCTGTGGCTGCGGGACTTCTGGTCCTACGACACCCGGACCGACGAGCACGCCGTGCGCGAGCGCGGGCTGCGTCAGTCCCTCGACCCCAGCTGACGGGGCCCGGCGACAGGCAGCGCCAGCAGGGCCGCCACGACGGCGCCGGCGGCCGCGACCGCCTCGAGCTGTCCGAGCGATTCCACCCCGTCACCGAGGCCGAGCAGCCGCCACAGCGGGTCGCGGAACGCCACGGCGAGCGAGAGGCCGAAGCAGGCGGCCGTCCCGGTCACCAGCACCAGCCGGCGCACCCGTCCCAGCGGGCGGTCGACCCGCAGCACCCGCAGGTAGCCGTTGGCCGCGACGAGCGCCGAGAACACCGACGTCACCTCGACCACCACCACGAACGCGAACAGCGCGCCGAAGCCCTTCTCCCGCCACCCGATCACGGCGCTCTCTAGCCCGCCCGCGGCCAGGGCCAGGGCGGCCGCCGCGGTGACCGGGCGCGGACGCACCCAGCCGTCGACCAGCCGGTCCACAACCCGGGCAGCCCGCCGCAGCGGCGCCCGGAGCGGGGACGGCGAGGTCGCCCAGGCGCGGAGCAGGGCGCCCGCGTCGGCCGCCCAGTCGGGTCCGGCCCCGCGGCCGCCCGGCACGTCCACGGCCCGCAGCCGCAGCCAGACCACCCCGGCGGCGCCGACGAGGGCAGCCGCCGCGAGCGAGATCGCCGCGGTGACCGGCGTCCACGCCTCGCGGTGCGTGCCCAGGGCCACCGCGACCACGTCGACGCCCGCCGTCGCGGCCACCAGCAGCACGACCAGCCGCGCGGCCCGCACGAGACCGTCGAGCCGGGCGGCCGGCAGCGGCTCCAGCCGCCGGCACAGCTGGGCCCGCGCGACCCCGGCCGCCACCATGACCGGCACCAGCAGCTGGGTGAACGAGACCAGTGCGTCGTACGGGTCGTCCTGCCAGGGCGAGTGCGCCCGGACCGCCCGGTCCTGCGTGGTGACCGCGGCGAAGACGGTGAACGCCGCGCCGAGGAGCGCGGCGCCGAGCAGCGCCCGGCCGGCCCGGTCCCGCACCGGTGCGCCGACCGGGAGCTCCATGGTCATCGACGCCATGCGGCGAGCGTAGGGCCGGCGCGCGGCAGCGGCGAGGGTCTCCACGAGACCTTCACACGGGGTGTCCCTCGCGCTCACATACTCGTAGTATGCGAACCATGACGGTCACCGACGAGCGCTTCCACAAGATGCAGCCGCTGCCGGGCAACGTGAACCACCTCGCGGCCCGCGAGCTGCCGCCGGGCCCGCGCTGGCCCTCGCTGCTGCAGAGCATCGCGCTGGTCCGGTTCCGTCACCAGTTCGTGCCGGCGATGCACAAGAGGTACGGCGACGTCTTCACCGTGCGGGTCATGCCGAAGGGCTCCGCGCTGGTGCTGTTCACCCGTCCCGAGCACGCGAAGGAGATCTTCGCCGGCGACCCCGAGGTGTTCCACGCCGGGAAGGGCAACGCGATCCTCGGGCCGATCATGGGGGAGCACTCCCTGCTCCTGCAGGACTCCTCGGAGCACAAGCGCGCCCGCAAGCTGCTGATGCCGGCGTTCAACGGCGCCGCCCTGCGCGGCTACCAGTCCGTGGTCAGCCGGCTGGCCGCCGAGGAGGTGGACCGCTGGACGCCGGGGGTGCCGTTCCGCTCCCTGGACCGGATGAACGCGCTCACGCTCGAGGTGATCCTCCGCGTGGTCTTCGGCGTCACCGACGAGGGCCGCCTGGCCCGGCTCCGGCCGCTGGTCAACCAGACCGTCGACATCTCACCGGCCGTGCTGCTGGGCTGGGGCTACCCGTTCCTCCAAAGGTTCGGCCCCTGGAAGGCCACGGTGGACAACCAGCGCCGCCTCGACGAGGTGATGTACGCCGAGATCGCCGAGCGGCGTGCCGCCCCGGACCTGGCCGAGCGGACCGACGTGCTCTCCCGGCTGCTCCGCGTCGAGGGCGACGACGGCCTGTCCGACGCCGAGCTGCGCGACCAGCTCGTCACGCTGCTGCTGGCCGGGCACGAGACCACCGCGACCGCGCTGGCCTGGTCGCTGCACGAGCTCGGCCGGCACCCCGACCTGCGCACGCGGGCCCGCGCCGCGGCCGCCTCCGGCGACGACGACTTCCTGGAGGCGGTGCTCAAGGAGTCGATGCGGCTGCACCCGGTGATCCCGATGGTGGTGCGGCACCTGATGAAGCCGGTCACGATCGGCGGGGTCGACCTCCCCGCCGGCGCCAACATCGGCCCCTCCATCCTCATCAGCCACGCGCGGGCGGACAACCACCGCGACCCGCAGGCGTTCCGGCCCGAGCGGTTCCTGGACGGCGAGGTCGCGACCAACACCTGGATCCCGTTCGGCGGTGGGGTGCGTCGCTGCATCGGGGCGGGCTTCTCCCTCATGGAAGGGGTCGCGGTGCTGCGGGAGGTGCTGCAGCGCTACGACGTGACGCTCCCGGCCGGGGTCACCGACTACCCTCGGGTCCGCAACATCACCAGCGTGCCGCGGCACGGCGCCCGCATCGTGGTGGTCTGAGCCGGTACGCCTCCAAGGATCCTCCAAGAAAACGTGGGAACTCTGTGGGCTCACCCGCGTCGAGAGGTAACCCTGTGCTGGACACCATCTTCGGACTCCCGATCCATCCCCTGATCGTGCATGCCACGGTCGTCGTCGTCCCGACCGCCGCGCTGGCCGTCGCGCTGTACGCCGTGTGGCCGCGTTTCCGGGCCTGGTCCCGCTGGGGGCCGCTGGCGCTGTCGGCCGCGGCCGTCGTGCTCACCCCGCTCAGCACGTCCTCGGGCGAGTCGCTGGAGCACCGGGTCGGCGGGAGCCACCTGATCGAGGAGCACTCCCAGCTCGCCGACCTGCTGATCTGGTGGGTCGTCCCGCTGGCCGTCCTCGCCGCCGCCCTGTACTGGTGGCACCGCGGCGAGCGCGGACTCCGGTCGGGCCGGGCCCTCGGCCTCGCCGCGGCGGCGCTCCCCCTGGTCGTGGCGGCGGGCACCCTGGTGCAGGTCGTGCTCATCGGGCACAGCGGTGCCGAGGCGGCCTGGTCCGACGTCGGCACGTCGTCCTCGCAGAGCGCCGATGGCGGAAACTGACCGGACCGTTCCTATCCTGGGGCGATGACGGGTCCACGGGTGCTCCTCGTCGAGGACGACCCGGAGCTGGCGGCGATGCTGGTCGAGCTGCTCTCCGACGAGGGGTACGCCGTCGACGCCGCGCCCGACGGTCAGCGTGGCCTGCATCTCGGCCTCACCCGGGACTACGACCTGATGCTGCTCGACCGGGGGCTGCCGGCCATCGAGGGGCTCGACCTGCTCACCCGGCTGCGCGCCCAGGGCCGCACCACCCCGACCCTGGTCCTCTCCGCCCTGGCCAACCCCGAGCACCGCGTGGCCGGGCTCGACGCCGG
>DASTGV010000326.1:0-5648 GCA_035718765.1 Nocardioidaceae bacterium | reverse complement strand
GTGATGGCGGTGCTCGCCGCGCTCACCATGACCGTCGGCAACGTCCTCGCGCTGCGCCAGCAGCACGCGATCCGGCTGCTGGCCTGGTCGTCGGTGGCCCAGGCCGGCTACATCCTCGTGCCGTTCGGCGCCGCCGCCTCCAGCGCACGGGTCGTGGGCGCGTCGATGGGGTACCTCGTCATCTACGCCTTCGTGAACCTCGGGGCCTTCGCGGTCGCGGCGGTCGTCGGCACCCGCTACCCCCGGCAGCGGCTCTCCGACTACCGCGGCCTGGTGCGCGACGAGCCCGGGGCCGGCTGGGCGCTGGCGTTCGCGCTGGTCGCGCTGGCCGGCCTGCCCCCGGGCATCGTCGGGCTGCTGGCCAAGGTGGTGGTGTTCGACGCGGCCGCGGGACCCGCGACCTGGCTGGCCGTGGTGATGGCGGTCAACGTCGCGATCGGGCTCGTCTACTACGCCCGCTGGCTCGCCGAGCTGTTCCGGCCGCCCGTCACCGAGGGGGCCTCCCGGTACGACGTACCCAACGGGGTGGCGGTCGCGATCGGGATGACCTTCACGGCCGGCGTGGTGTTCTCGGTCTTCCCCGGCTGGCTGCTCGACCCGGTGCTCGGGGTGCTCGGCTGAGCCGTCACCTGCTGCGCGACACGCCGGTGAGACGGCCTATCAGGTGACGGGTCAGCGGTAGTTGGTGAACTGCACCGGGAAGTCGTAGTCCTGGCCCTTGACCAGGGCGATCACGGCCTGGAGGTCGTCACGCTTCTTCGAGGAGACCCGGAGCTCGTCGCCCTGCACCTGGACCTTCACGCCCTTGGGGCCCTCGTCGCGGATCAGCTTGCCGACCTTCTTCGCCTGCTCCTGGGAGATGCCCTCCTTGAGCGTGACCGAGATCTTGGACTCGCGGCCGGACTGCCGCGGCTCGCCGGCCTCGAGCACCTTCAGCGACTGGTTGCGCTTGATCAGCTTGTCGCGGAACACGTCGAGCACGGCGGTCGCCCGGTCGTCGGCGTTCGCGGAGATCTCGACGGCGTGGTCGCCGGAGCGGGTGATCGTGGCGCCGGTGTTCTTGAAGTCGAAGCGCTGGCTGATCTCGCGCTGCGCCTGGTTGATGGCGTTGTCGATCTCCTGCTGGTCGAGCTTGCTGACGATGTCGAACGACGAGTCGGCCATGACGACGGTGCCTCCGTGGGGTTCCCGGGACGCCCGGGAGTGGATTCGATCGAGCAAACGGGCTGCGCTATTGTTTCGTCCCGGTGGCGCGGACGACAATCCGGGGTCACCACGGCAGGTTGCCCGAGCGGCCAATGGGAGCGGACTGTAAATCCGTCGGCTTTGCCTTCGAAGGTTCGAATCCTTCACCTGCCACCCGACCCGAGCCCCCGCCGGCACTGCCGGACGGGGGCTCGTCGCGTCAGCGGGAGCGCATGAGCACCACGTCGCCGTGGCCGCCGTAGCCGAGGACGTCCCCGCCGAACCCGGTCCCGTCGAAGCTCACCATCAGGTGCCCGCCGTCGGGCAGCGGGACCAGCTGCGGGTGCGGGATGTTGCTGGGGTACGGCGCGTCGAGCCGGCCGACCCGCCGCATCGTCAGGTCGAACACCGGGTAGTGCCGGTGGTCGCCGTCGCTGGCGAGCAGCCAGTGCCGGCCGTCGAGCTCGACGAGCACCGGACCCTCGCACTGGTGGAGGTCCGTGGCCGCGCCGACCAGCTCGAGGTCCTCGGCCCACCCGGCGCCGGGCGCGGACACGGCGAGGGCCGGGTGGAAGTCGAAGGGGTCCTGCGACGGGCTCTCGACGAAGGACACGAACCACCGGTCGCCGACCCGGGTGAGCCCGGGGTCCCACGCGCTCAGCACGGTCGGCAGGGGAGTCCGGTCGGTCTCCAGCACGTGCACGCCCTGGAGCACGTCGGCCGTGGTGGTGGTGTGCCGGACGTGCACCCCGCTGCTGCCGAAGTCGCCCCACGAGCTGGTCGCCACGATCCACCGGTCGTGCTCGTCGTCGCGGACGACCTGGCCGGCGTGGTCGCCGAGCAGCAGGCCGTCCCGACGGAAGAACAGCTGTCCGACCTGGGTCGGCACCCGGGGCTCGGCGAGGTCGAGCCGGAACATCCCCCAGTGCGCCTGCCGGAAGAAGCCGGCACCCGCGCAGGTCGCGGTCAGGTACACCGACCCGTCGCGCACGTACGGCGTCCCGTCCGCGTGCTGGACGAGGTGCGGGTCCCGCAGCCCGGTCATCCCGAACAGGCCGGCGCGCACGTCCCGGAGCTCGCCCGAGCCGCCCCAGGCGTACGTGTACGACGCCAGCGTGGCCGGCTCCCGCAGGTCGACCAGCGCGGCGACCCCGTCCCGGTCGGTGAGCAGCGCCTCCCAGGGGTCGTCCGGTGCCGTCGAGACGAGCACCGTCACCTGGTTCTCGCAGAGCACGAACGCCAGCCGGCCGGGATCCGGCAGCGCCAGGTCGGCCGCGGCCACCTCGTGGGTCTCGCCGTCGCGCCGCACCTCGATGCGGACCCGGTGACGCTCGGCGTCGTAGCCGAGCAGGACGTGGTCCCCCTCGGCCGTCGCGAGCCCGGCGAGCACGTCGCCGCCGGCGGCCCCCACCTCGACCGCCGCGAAGGGCGCCGCCGGTGAGTGGCTGCTTCGAGCCAGCCCGTCGACCGGGACCGGTCCGTCGAGCCGCTCCGCGACGAAGGCGGGCGCCACGACCTCGAACGGCCGGCAGCGGGACTCCTCCACGAGGCTGAGGTCGAACATCTCCTGCTCCTCCCGGGACGGCTCAGGCGCTCTCGCCCGACATCATGGCGCGTCGCCCGCTCAGCTGAGCTCCGCGGCCAGCCGTTTAGTCGTCTCCCGCAGGATGGGGACCGCGTGCGCGACGAGCTCGTCGGTCATCCGGGGCGCCGGGCCGCTGACCGACACCGCCAGCCGGATCGCGGTGTCGGGCACGGCCACCGCCACGCAGCGCACGCCGACCTCCTGCTCGCCCTCGTCGAGGGCGTAGCCGCTCGCGCGGACGCCGTGCAGCGCCGCCAGGAAGACGTCGGGGTCGGTCATCGTGTGCGGGGTGTGCCGGGGCAGACCCGTCCGGCGCAGCAGGGCGCGAACGTCGTCGTCCGAGGAGGAGGCGAGCAGGGCCTTGCCGACCGCGGTGCAGTGCGGCTGCACGCGCCGGCCCACCTCGGTGAACATCCGCATCGAGTGCCGGCCGGGCGCCTGCGCGACGTAGGCCACCTGGTCGCCGTCGAGCATCGCCAGGTTGGCGGTCTCGCCCAGCTCGTCGACGAGGTGCCGCAGGTGGGGGAGGGCCAGGCTGTTGAACATGGTCGAGGAGCTCTCTGCCAGCAGCAGCAGCCGCGGGCCGAGGGCGTACTGCCGCGAGGGCTCCTGGCGCAGGTAGCCGAGGTCGACCAGCGTGCGGGCCAGCCGGTGCAGGGTGGGCAGCGGCAGCCCCGAGAGCTCGGCCAGCCGGGACAGGCCCATCGCGCCGCCGTGCGCCGCGATCAGCTCCAGCACCGCGAACGCGCGGCCGATCGACTGCACCCCGCCGGCGCGGCGGCCGCCACGGTCGGACGCGTCGTGCTCCTCGTCGCCCATCCGTCCTCCAGATTCCGTCTGGCGGAAGTTTAGACCGCGGATTCTCGGGGACCGGGCGTGAGCCGGGTCACTCGGGGGCTCTTGCCTTCTCCGGCGAGGGGTCACTAGTGTTTCCGACGTACAGACCAAAACTTTCATCATGCGGAAAAACTGACGTCTCGCTCCAGGGAGGCCGTGACATGGATCAGCGCGTTCGGGTCGGGGGGCTGCAGGTCGCCGAGAGCCTGCACCGCTTCATCGTCGAGGAGGCGCTTCCCGGCACGGGGGTCGACCCGGAGACGTTCTGGAAGGGTGCCGACTCCCTGGTCCACGACCTGACGCCCCGCAACCGGGAGCTCCTGGCCCGCCGCGAGGACCTGCAGCGTCGTCTCGACGACTGGCACCGGGAGCACCCGGGCCCGCCGGACGCGGCCGGCTACGAGGCGTTCCTGCGCGAGATCGGCTACCTGCTCGACGAGCCCGGGGACGTCTCGGTCAGCACCGCCGACGTGGACGACGAGGTCGCCCGGATCGCCGGTCCGCAGCTGGTCGTGCCGCTGCTCAACGCGCGCTTCGCCGCCAACGCCGTCAACGCCCGGTGGGGGTCGCTCTACGACGCGCTGTACGGCACCGACGTGGTGCCCCGCGAGGGAGACCTCGCGCCCGGCGACTCGTACAACAAGGTGCGCGGCGACGAGGTCATCGCCCGTGGCCGCGCCTTCCTCGACGAGCACTTCCCGCTGGCCGGCGGCTCGCACGCGGACGCGACGGCGTACGCCGTGGACCGCGACGGGCTGGCCGTCACGGTCAAGGACGACGTGCTCCGGCTCGCCGACCCGGCCCAGCTGGTCGGGCACCGGGGACCGGGCGAGGCTCCCGAGGCCGTGGCGCTCGTGCACCACGGTCTGCACGTGGAGATCCAGGTCGACCACGACGACGCGATCGGGAAGACCGACGCGGCCGGGGTGAAGGACCTGCTGCTGGAGTCGGCGGTGTCCACGATCATGGACCTCGAGGACTCGGTGGCGGCGGTCGACGCGGACGACAAGGTCCTCGGCTACCGCAACTGGCTCCAGCTCATGGAGGGCACGCTCGCCCCGGAGGTCACGAAGGGCGGCAAGACCTTCACCCGGCCGATGAACCCCGACCGCACGTACACCTCCCCCTCCGGCGAGGAGGTGACGCTGCGGGGCCGCTCGCTGCTGTTCATCCGGCAGGTCGGCCACCTGATGACCACGAACGCGGTGCTGGACCGCGACGGCGACGAGGTCCCCGAGGGCATCCTCGACGCCCTGGTGACCGCGGTGGGCAGCCTGCGGGACCTGCGCGGCCAGTCGCAGCGGCCCAACTCGCTGACCGGGTCCATGTACGTCGTCAAGCCGAAGATGCACGGCCCCGAGGAGGTCGCCTTCGCGGTCGAGCTGTTCACCCGGGTGGAGGAGATCCTCGGGCTGCCGCGCCTGACCATCAAGGTCGGCATCATGGACGAGGAGCGGCGCACCACGGTCAACCTCAAGGCGTGCATCGAGGCGGCCCGCGAGCGGGTGGCCTTCATCAACACCGGCTTCCTCGACCGCACCGGCGACGAGATCCACACCTCCATGCAGGCCGGCCCGGTCGTCCGCAAGAACGACATGAAGGGCGAGACCTGGATCCAGGCCTACGAGGACCTCAACGTCGACATCGGTCTCGAGTGCGGGCTGCTCGGCCGGGCGCAGATCGGCAAGGGCATGTGGGCGGCGCCCGACAGCCTGGCCGCCATGCTCGAGGCCAAGGTCGGCCACCCGGAGGCGGGCGCGAGCTGCGCCTGGGTGCCGTCGCCGACCGCGGCCACCGTGCACGCCCTGCACTACCACCAGGTCGACGTCCGGGCCCGCCAGGAGGAGCTGGCCTCCGGCGGCCGCCGGCGGGAGCGTGCGGAGCTGCTCCAGGTGCCGCTGGCCGACCCGTCCTCATGGTCGGACGAGGACCGGCAGCAGGAGATCGACAACAACCTGCAGAGCCTGCTCGGGTACGTCGTCCGCTGGGTCGACGCCGGCGTCGGGTGCTCCAAGGTCCCCGACATCACCGGGGAGCCGCT
>DASTGV010000325.1:0-6581 GCA_035718765.1 Nocardioidaceae bacterium | reverse complement strand
CGAACGCGCACCAGCAGTTCCCGCGCACCGACCCCGCGGTGATCATGATGGTGACCGACGGCGAGCGGGCGTTGCTGGGCCGCCAGGAGAGCTGGCCGGAGGGGCGGTACTCGACGCTGGCCGGCTTCGTCGACCCGGGCGAGAGCCTCGAGGAGGCCGTGGTCCGCGAGGTCGCCGAGGAGACCGGGGTCGAGGTGGGCGAGGTGACCTACTTCGGCAACCAGCCGTGGCCGTTCCCGCAGAGCCTGATGGTCGGCTTCTTCGCTCGAGCCCGCACCACCGACATCCACGTCGACGGCGCCGAGCTCAGCGACGCCCGCTGGTTCAGCCGGGAGGAGATGAAGGAGCAGGCCGAGTCCGGGACGCTCGTGCTGCCGGGCGGCATCTCGATCAGCCGCTCGCTCGTGGAGGCGTGGTACGGCGCGCCGCTGCCCGGCTCCTGGTGAGGCCCTCAGGCGATCGCGGCCAGCTTGGCCTTGACCTCGGCCACGGACGGGTTGGTCTGCGCGCTGCCGTCGGAGTACACCAGCGTCGGCACCGTCTGGTTGCCCCCGTTGACCTGCTCCACGACGAACGCGGCGTCCGGTACGCGCTCGATGTCCACGACGTCGTACGCGATGCCCTCGCGGTCGAGCTGGCTCTTCAGCCGGTGGCAGTAGCCGCACCACTGGGTGGAGTACATCGTCACGGCGGCGCCCCCGTCGGTCGGGGCGGGGCCTGTGGAGGGGCTGGTCATTCCTGTCCTTCCTCGCGTCTACGCTGAACGCATCGAGCCGGTGCGACGGCCTGATCATTGAAGCCTCATCTGAACGCCCGATGCGAGGAGATCATTCCCTGATGCCGCCGGTCCCACCCCTCGCGCCGGCCGCCGACCAGCTGCTGGCCGCGCTCGACCCGGAGCAGCGTGAGGTCGCCGTGGCCCTGCGCGGACCGGTCCGGGTGCTGGCCGGCGCCGGCACCGGCAAGACCCGGGCGATCACCCACCGGATCGCCTACGGCGTGGCGTCGGGGGTCTACAACCCCACCGAGGTGCTGGCGGTCACCTTCACCACCCGGGCGGCCGGTGAGATGCGCACCCGGCTGCGGAGCCTGGGCGCGGGCGGGGTGCCGGCGCGCACCTTCCACTCGGCGGCGCTGCGGCAGGCGCGGTTCTTCTGGCCCAGGGTGTACGGCGGCGAGCTGCCCGTGCTCACCGAGTCCAAGCTGGCCCTGGTCGGCAACGCCGCCCGGCGCAACCGCGTGCAGACCGACCAGGCGACCCTGCGCGACCTGGCCTCCGAGGTCGAGTGGGCCAAGGTCAGCAACGTCCGGCCCGACGACTACCCGCGGCTGGCCGCGGCCCGGGGCCGCTCGGTCAACGGGGTCGACGCGGCGACCGTGGCCCACGTGTTCGCCACCTACGAGGACGTCAAGCGCGACCAGGGCCGGATGGACATGGAGGACGTGCTGCTGTGCGCGGCGGCGCTGCTGGCCGAGGACGAGCGGGTCGCCGCGCAGGTCCGGCAGCAGTACAAGTGGTTCGTCGTCGACGAGTTCCAGGACGTCAGCCCGATCCAGGCTGCGCTGCTCGACCTGTGGCTCGGCGGCCGCGACGACCTGTGCGTGGTGGGCGACCCGGCGCAGACGATCTACTCCTTCGCCGGCGCGAACGCGTCCTACCTGCTCGACTTCCCGCAGCGCTACGCCCGCACCACGTCGGTGGAGCTGGTCCGCAACTACCGCTCCACCCCTCAGGTCGTCGGCGCGGCCAACCGGCTGCTGGCCGGCACGCCCAGCGCCGGCGTGCAGCTGCGGTCCCAGCAGGACGGCGGCGACGACGTCCGCTACGTCGAGCACAGCGACGAGGTGGCCGAGGCCGAGCAGGTCGCCGCGGACGTCCGGGCCCTGGTCGACGCCGGCACCCCGGCCCGGGAGATCGCGGTCCTCTTCCGGATCAACGCCCAGTCCGAGGCGTTCGAGGAGGCGCTCGCGGCCCGCGGCGTGCCCTACGTCCTGCGCGGCGCCACCCGGTTCTTCGAGCGGCCGGAGGTCAAGCAGGCCGTCACCCTCCTGCGCGGCAACGCCCGCAGCGGCGCGGCCGACGGCCCGCTCGTCGGCGAGGTCAAGGCGGTGCTCTCCGGCATGGGCTGGGCCGCCGAGCCGCCGTCCGGTCGGGGCAACGTGCGCGACCGCTGGGAGTCGCTGCAGGCGATCGTGTCCCAGGCGGAGGACCTGGTCGCCGCCCAGCCGGACTCCGACCTCGCGGACTTCGTGGCCGAGCTGGACCGCCGTGCGGCCGAGCAGCACGCGCCGGTCGCCGAGGGCGTCACGCTCGCCACCCTGCACGCCGCGAAGGGCCTGGAGTGGGACGTCGTGTTCGTGGCCGGCATGCAGGACGGCACCATGCCGATCGTCTACGCCGAGGGCCCGGCCGCGGTCGAGGAGGAACGGCGGCTGCTCTACGTCGGCATGACCCGCGCCCGGCAGCGGCTCACGGTCTCCTGGTCGCTGGCCCGCACCCCGGGCGGCCGGGCCTCACGCAAGCCGTCCCGCTTCCTCACCGGGCTGCGGCCGGCCTCGCCGTCGGACCGCGCCCCCGAGCGCGGCGCGTCCTCGCGCAAGCGCAAGGGCGTCGCGCACTGCCGCGAGTGCGGCAAGCCGCTGGGCACCACGGCGGAGCGCAAGGTGGGTCGGTGCGAGGACTGCCCCGCGTCGTACGACGAGGAGCTGTTCGAGCGGCTGCGCGCCTGGCGCGTCGCCCGGGCCGCGCGGGAGAAGGTGCCCGCCTACGTGGTGTTCACCGACCTCACGCTCCAGGCCATCGCCGAGGTGAAGCCGGCCGACAACCGCGCCCTGCTGCGGGTCAACGGGGTCGGCCAGTCCAAGCTCACCAAGTACGCCGACGACGTGCTCGCCCTGGTCGGCGGCGAGACGGTGGAGGTCGGTCCGGCCGAGGGCGGGGACGGCGCTGACGACACGGGAACCACGGCCGAACCGGCCTGACCGGGGTGTGGCGGTAGCCCGTTCGGGTCATCTGCTGATGCGCGAGAAGATTTTCGCGGAAATACCCAGAAAATCGATTGCCGCTTACAGGGCGGCCCCGGTAAGTTTCTGCTCGTTCCATTTCGCCCGCGCAACACGGCCCTGACAAGGCCGGCGCCCGCCCGGAGAAGGAGGTGACCGCAGTGATCAACACCACCGTGAGCTTCAGCCAGCACGCCGACCTCGGCATGCCTGTCTTCGGACGCGTCCGCGTGGCCTCCCTGCGCGCCCTCCCGACGACGACGGGTGCCGTGACCTCGATTGCTGGCCAGAAGTGCGTCCTCATGGCCCAGACCCCGGTGATCGATGGCTACCGCCTCGTTGCCGGCCTGTCCGTCGCCACGGGTGCGTTCCCGGGTACCTCCGCCTGGAGTCCGCCGATCTAGATGAGACCTCATCAGCTCGGCAGCCTCCAGGCCGCGGAACCCGAAACCCGGGATCCGCGGCCTTTGTGTTTCTCCCACCAGGAAAACGACTTCTCACAAGGAGGTGACAAGAGATGAGTATCAGCGTCCTCGACACATACGCGGTCCCCGCGGACGACGTCGACGTGGAGCAGCTGCCGTGCCGTCGGGAGAACCCCGAGCTGTTCTTCGCCGAGACTCCGCAGGACGTCGAGGTTGCCAAGGCGCTCTGCCTGGACTGCCCGGTCCGAGCCGAGTGCCTCGCCGGGGCCCTCGAGAGGCGTGAGCCCTGGGGTGTCTGGGGTGGCGAGCTGTTCCTGCATGGAGTGGTGATCCCCCGCAAGAGGCCCCGCGGCCGACCCCGCAAGAACGAGGTGGCCGCCTGAGCGGGCAGCACCTCACGCAGCACCAGCAGCACCGACCAGCCACCAGCAGCAAGGACTCAACGGAGAGTGCCATGTACGTAACGGAGACCATCGCTCGGTCGCAGCACCTCGAGCGCCTGGGAGAGGCCGAGCGACTTCGCCGCGGCCACCAGTTCGCCCTCGCCCGGCGCAGGTCGCGTCGCGCGGAGCGGGCCGCCCTCCAGGCCCGCCTCGTGCTCGCCCGCACGCTGTGACGTCGTAGACGCCGACAGCCGAAACCACCAAGGAACCCCTCGACATGTTCGACTTCCAGAACCGGAGCAACAAGATGAACCTCATGAACGAAGACCTGGCGCGGGCACAGATGTCCGCGCGCCTGGGAGAGGCGCATGAACTGCGTCGCGGGCACCAGCTCGCGATGGCTCGACGGCTCTCCCGTCGCGCCGAGCGCGCCGCCCACCAGGCGCGTCTCGCACTCGCCCGCTCACTCTGAGACCGGGGCCGCCTGACCACCGAGGCTCGTCGCCGTCAGGAGGCACCGCTCAGCAGCCAGAGCAACCACTGCCGGGCCCTCGCAGCGATCCGCTGCCGGGGCCCGGCTCCTTTTCTGATGCGCCCCTGGACGGCGCCGTCGCCCGCGTAGGCTGCCGGTATGCCCGAACCGGCGCGCCTGACCTGCGACTTCTGCGGCACGACCGTCCCCGGTGCCCAGTTGCCGCTGACCTGGACCACGGCCGTCGAGAACGGCCGGTCGCGGGTCTTCTGCACGTCGTGCTCGCGCGAGCACCTGCGCGCCATCGAGAGCAAGCTCGACAGCGAGTGGTGGTAGCCGGGCGCCCCGAGCAGACTCAGCCCTCGGCGAAGCCGGGCAGCGCCTCGGTGAGGATCTCCCGGAACGGCAGCTCCGCCTCGAGCTGGCAGAGCACGCCGATGCAGCCCACCCAGACCCGGTGGATCAGCAGGTACGACGGGGGCAGGTTCAGGCGCAGCGCCAGCGTCGAGCCCGGTTGGCGCGGGTCCTGGATCCGCTGGAACTGCTCGCGCATCCAGGCCCGGGAGAACGTGAACGTCTCGGTGAGCGCCGGCTCCACGAACGGTCCCAGGTAGTCGCGCAGCTCACCCGGGTCGATGCTGATGTTCGGCTTCACGAACCCCTCGGCGCGCAGCCCCTCGAGGACGTCGTCGTAGTCGTCGTACGTCGCGATGCGGATCAGCGAGCCGATGCTGCGCGGCAGGCTCTTCTCCGGGAGCCGGGCGACCGCCCCGAAGTCCACGACGCCGAGTCCGCCCAGGGACCCGTCCGCGCCGGGCAGCACCCGGAAGTTGCCGGGGTGCGGGTCGGCGTGCAGCATCCCGGCTCGCGCGGGGCCCTCGAAGAGGAACCGGACGTAGAGGCTGCCGTAGTGGTCGCGCTCCTCCTGGGTGCCCTCGGCGATCAGCCGGGCCAGCGACGAGGGGGAGTCCAGCCACTCGGTGACCAGCAGCCTGTCGGTGTGCGCGACGACCGCGGGCACCCGGAACTCGGGGTCGTCGCGGAAGGCGTCGGCGAACGCCTGCTGGGCCTCGGCCTCGAGGGAGTAGTCCAGCTCCTCGGCCACCCGGGCCTGCAGCTCCGCGACCAGGGGCTTGATGTCGATGCCCGGGACCATGCCGCCGAAGGTGCGCGCGACCCGGCTGATCTGCCGCAGGTCGGCCATCAGCGCCTCGCCGGCGCCGGGGTACTGCACCTTGACCGCGACCTCGCGGCCGTCGGACCAGCGGCCGCGGTGCACCTGCCCGATCGAGGCGGCGGCGGCGGGGTCGTCGTCGAACTCGACCAGCTTCGAGCGCCAGCGGGTGCCGAGCTCGGTGGCCAGCACGTGGTGGACCGTGGCCGCCTCCATCGGCGGCGCGGAGTCCTGCAGGCGGGTCAGCTGGGCGCGGTAGGGGGCGGCGAGCTCCTCGGGGAGCGCCGACTCGAGGATGGACAGCGCCTGCCCCATCTTCATCGCGCCACCCTTGAGGTCCCCGAGCGTCTTGAACAGCTGCTCGGCGGTGCGCTGCTGCACCTCGGACATCACCGTCTCGGCCGGGGCGCCGCCGAAGCGACGCACGGTGCCCACCGCGGTCCGCCCGGCGAACCCCAGGGGCAGCGCGGCGAGCCGCGCCGTGCGCGAGACGGCCCGGCGGGGCAGCTCGCTCATGCGAGGTCCCTGCCGGAGGCGGAGCGCAGCGAGCCGGCGCGTGAGGTGGTCATACCTCCCATTGTGTCCGACGGGTCCCAGCGCGTGGCAGAGCCCGGCGGGGCGCCGCGGAAATCGGCCTGGTCAGTCCCAGCTGCAGCCGCACCCGGGGTGCCGCAGCCAGGCCTGGGTCTCCAGGCGGTCCGGCCGCGCGTCGAGGGTGACGGTGGTGGACCACGTGGAGGGCCGGCCGCCGTCGGCGTACGCCGTCAGGTCGCGCGCCGCCCAGGCCACCGCGAGCGTGGCCAGCAGCGGGTCGACCGGCTCCGGGGCGCCGTCGGCCCGGTCCCGCCGGCATGCCGCGGCGTACTGCCGGACCAGCAGCGGCCATGCCGGGTCGGCGTCCGTGTGGTGCGCGTCGATGCAGCGCAGGCACGCGGTGCGGCCGGGGACCACGAACGGGCCGATGACGGCGCGGCCCTCGGTCAGCCGCAGCACCAGGTACGGGGTCCCGGCCCGGGTCCACGCGTCGACGAGCTCGCGGTCCGGCTCCCCGACGCCGACCAGCACACCGGCCGCGACGGTCTCGGCGGCCGCAGTGCTCGACCGCGCGCGCGGACGCGGCAGAC
>DASTGV010000324.1:0-11302 GCA_035718765.1 Nocardioidaceae bacterium | reverse complement strand
GGCACGACCAGCCGGACGGCAGCAGCGGGCGGCGCAGGTCCTCGTCGGACAGGCCCTCCAGGATGCCGAGCACGTGCCGGCGGCCCTGGCCGAGGTAGTCGCGCAGCACGCCCTTCGGGTCGCTCATCCGCGGGCCGCCCGGACCTTGGCGCGCAGCGTCTCCGGGGTGTCCCCGGTGAAGCCCTGCTCGGCCAGCCAGTCGTAGACGCCCTGCCGGTCCTCGTGGCACATCAGCCCGACGACGTCGCCCGGCTCGGCCTGCTTCACCAGCGTCTCGAGCCCCTCGACCTCGGTCGGGCAGGAGGGCAGGTCCTCGACCCCGACCCGTGCGGCCCCGGCGCGGAACAGCGCGTCGAGCTCGTCGGTGGTGCGGCCGCGGAGGTAGCGGGCCTTGTGCGCGATGACCGTGACGTCCGCGCCCCGGGCGCCCATCTCGCCGAGGTGCTCGACCAGCTCGTCCTGCCGGTCGCCCACCGCGCCGAGACCGAGCAGCAGCCGCGCCCCCGGTCGGCGGACGCCGTTCATGATCTCCAGCAGCGCCTCGAGGCCGGCCTCGTTGTGCGCCAGGTCGATCACGACGCTGACGTCGTCACGGGTGAAGAAGTTCATCCGGCCCGGGTTGTGCGCCGGGTCCGGGGCGAACGTCCGCAGTCCCTCGACCACCGCCTCGCGGGGCAGCCCGACCGCCAGTGCGGCGGACGCGGCGCCGAGCGCGTTCTCGACGTTGAAGTGGGACAGCCCGGCCAGGGTCATCGGCACGTCCACGACCTCGATGAGCGGGTCGGCGTCGGAGTCCGGTCGCAGCACCGCGATCCAGCCGTCGATGACGGTGGTGGCGCGTCCCCCGTCCGACAGCGTCTCCCGGATGGCCGGGGAGTCGGGGTCGCGGGAGAACACCCAGGGCCTGGCCTTGATCGACGTACGCGTCGCGTAGACCCGCGGGTCGTCGGCGTTGAGCACCGCCCAGCCGCTCGGCTTGGTGATGCGGGGCACGACCCCCTTGACCTCGGCGAGCTGGTCGAGCGTGTCGATGCCGTGCAGGCCGAGATGGTCCGCCGAGACGTTGGTGAACACCGAGACGTCGTTGTGGGTCAGCCCGATGCCCTTGAGCAGGATGCCGCCGCGCGCCGTCTCGGTCACCGCGAGCTGGACCTCCCGGTGCGCCAGCACCCGGCCGGCGCCGGAGGGACCGGAGTAGTCGCCCGGCTCCACGAGCACGCCGTCGATGTAGATGCCGTCGGTGCTGGACCAGCCGACGTGCAGGCCGTTCGTGCGCGCGATGTGCGCGACCATCCGGGACGTCGTGGTCTTCCCGTTGGTGCCGGTCACCGCGACGATCGGCACCCTCGGCCGCAGCGTCGTCGGTCCCGGGCCGGGCTCGGCGGCGCTGACCGCCTGTGCGGCGGTCGACACCAGGTCCTCCAGGTCCGGCGACGGCAGCGCGTCGAGGACGTCGGCGACGGCCCGGCCCAGCGCCTGGGCCCGGGTGCGGTTGCGCCAGGGGAAGGCCACCACGATCCGGTGCACGTCGTTGGTCGGCCGCACCCGCACGGCCAGCCGGGTCGCGCCCGCCTCGCCGGCGATCTGACGCACCAGCCGGCCGACCGCGCGGGCCGCGAACCGTTGCCGGAAGCCGCTGCCGGGCGCGCCCGGCCGGACCCGCTTGAGGCCGATCCGGGAGGCGAAGCGGAGCGCGACCTCCTCCGGTGCGTCGATGAGCTGGGTGAGGTCCAGCGTCAGCTTGATCGCGGCGCGCGGGAAGTAGAGGTTCGGCCCTTCGAGGACCCGGAGCTCGACGAGTGCGGTGGTCACGCGGTGACGCTACCGAACCGCGGCGTCAGGCGCCCATCGCGTGGTAGCCGCCGTCGACGTGCACGATCTCGCCGGTGGTGGCCGGGAAGAAGTCGCTCAGCAGGGCGACCACTCCCCGCGCGGTCGGCTCGGTGTCCTGCTCGTCCCAGCCCAGCGGGGACCGGTCGCTCCACATCGACTCGAGCTCCTCGAAGCCCGGGATCGCCTTGGCCGCCAGCGTCTTGAGCGGGCCGGCCGAGATCAGGTTGACCCGCACCCCCTTCGGCCCGAGGTCGCGAGCCAGGTAGCGCGAGCAGGACTCCAGCCCCGCCTTGGCCACGCCCATCCAGTCGTACGCCGGCCAGGCGACCGTCGCGTCGAAGGTCATCCCGACGACCGACCCGCCCGACGACATCAGCGGCAGGCACGCCGTGGACAGCGACTTGAGCGAGTACGCCGACACCTGCACGGCCTGCGCCACGTCCTCCCAGGGACCGTCGAGGAACTTGCCGCCGAGCAGCGTCTCGGGGTTGCCGTAGGCCACCGAGTGCACCACCCCGTCGAGGCCGTCGACGTGCTCGCGGACCAGGCCGGGCAGCCGCTCCAGGTGCTCCGGGTCGGTGACGTCGAGCTCGATCACCGGCGCGGGCTGCGGGAGCCGCCCGACGATCCGCTTGGTGATGCCCAGCGCCCGGCCGAAGTTCGACACCAGGACGGTCGCGCCCTGCTCCTGTGCGATGCGTGCCACCGCGAACCCGATCGAGGTGTCCATCGTGACGCCCGCGACCAGGATCCGCTTGCCCTCGAGAATGCCCATGCCGTCGTACTCCTTGATCGTTGTGGGTGCGTCAGTGGCCGGTCAGTGGCCCATGCCGAGGCCGCCGTCGACGGGGATGACCGCCCCGGTGACGTAGGCCGCGCCGTCGGAGGCGAGCCACTGCACGACGGAGGCGACCTCCTCCGTGGTGGCGTAGCGGCCGAGCGGGATCTGCTCCTTGTACTTCGCCTTCGTCTCCTCCGGCAGCACGGCGGTCATCTCGGTCTCCACGAAGCCGGGAGCCACGACGTTCGCGGTGATGGAGCGGCTGCCGAGCTCGCGGGCCATGGACCGCGCCATGCCGACGAGGCCGGCCTTGCTGGCGGCGTAGTTGACCTGCCCCGCCGAGCCGAGCAGGCCCACCACCGACGAGATGAAGACCAGCCGGCCGCGGCGCAGCCGGAGCATCCCCTTGGCGGCCCGCTTGGCCACCCGGAAGGACCCGGTCAGGTTGGTCTCGATGACCTTCGACCAGTCCTCCTCGCTCATCCGGAGCAGCAGGGTGTCCTGGGTGACGCCGGCGTTGGCGACCAGCACCTCGACCGGCCCGTGGGCGGCCTCGATCTCGGCGAACGCCGCGTCGACCGACGCGGGGTCGGTGACGTCGCACTTGACCCCGAGCACGCCCTCCGGCGGCTCCCCGCTGCGGTAGGTCACCGCGACCTGGTCGCCGTTGGCCACGAAGGCCTCCGCGATGGCCTTGCCGATCCCCCGGTTGCCGCCCGTCACGAGTACCGATCTGCTCATGCGCGAGACGCTATCGGCTACCCCCGGGTACGCGGAATCATCCGCCTCGTGAGCACCCGGAGTGGCCGGGGCGTGCGTCGGCAGGGCCGAGGAGCGAAGGCGGAACGGGATCCGTCGAGCGACGAGAACGCCGCCGCCGCGCGGTCCGGGCGCTCCGGGTCAGTCGTCCTCGAGGCGGAAGCCGAGCTTGAGGCCCACCTGGAAGTGCTCGACGGCGTCGTCCTTGACCTGGCCGCGCACCTGGGTGACCTCGAACCAGTCGAGGTGGCGCAGGGTGCGGGAGGCCCGCTCGATGCCGTTGCGGATGGCCTGGTCGATGCCGTCCGGCGAGGTGCCGACGATCTCGGTGACGCGGTACACACGGTTGGACATGGTCCTCCTCGGTACGTGGGCGAACGCGGTTGGTTCCGCTGGGTGCGATCGTAGGGCCGCGACGTACGGTGGTGGCATGGCCCGCAAGGAGCCGGAGGCCGTCCGGATCACGACCGCGCCGCGCAGCCGTCGCGACGAGATCGCCGGCCGCCAGCGCCGCTACGTCATCTCCATGACGATCCGCACGGTCTGCTTCGTGCTCGCGGTGTTCAGCATCGGGCACTGGTTCATGTGGGTGTTCATCACGGGCTCCTTCGTGCTCCCGTACGTCGCGGTGATCCTGGCGAACGCCGGGGCGCCCACGGACCCGGAGCACCTCGACGACGTCGTGCCGGACCCGCACCGACGCGCGATCGAGGGTGGTCCAGACACGTGAAAGCCGCTCGGCGCGTATCTGACACCGTGTTGGATTTGCCGTGTGGTGCGTGCAACAATCCACGTCGTAGCGAGCCCAGCCTCCCCCGTCTGTGCTCGCTCGCTCGTGGCGCCGGACGACTTCCCCCGTGGTCGTCCGGCGTCGCTTCATGTCTGACCCGACTCCCTCGACAGCCGTGCTGGTGCCACTCATGACCCCGCTCACCTGCTCCGCCAAGGGCTGTCGCGCGGACGCGACCTGGTCCCTGCTGTGGAACAACCCGAAGCTGCACACCCCGGAGCGGCGCAAGACCTGGCTCGCGTGCGACGAGCACCGGGGGTCGCTCTCGGACTTCCTCGGCGCGCGCGGCTTCCTGCGCGACGTCGAGCCCCTCGACGCGGTCGACGGCCGGCCGGGCACCTCGGGCAAAACGCCCTAACGGCCCGCCGGGTTGTCCGATACTGGTCGGGCCCGTCCAGGAACCGGAGGACCCATGGCCCGACCGCTTGCCGCGCTGAACCTCTCGCGCGGCCGCTGGTTCGACCTCGCCGTGTTCGTCCTCGGGGTCCTACTGGTGGCCCTGGCCACGGTCAACGTGGTCCGCGACGGCACCCCGATGCCGGGCCTGGCGCTGCTCAGCGTCCCCCTGATCGTGGTCATCGCGAAGTTCCCGATGGTCCTCGACAGCGGGGACGGCGGCATCGAGGTCGGCTTCGACTCGAGCATCCTGATGTTCCTGCTCTGCACGCTCAGCCCGGACGAGGCGCTGGTGATCTGGGCCCTCGGCGTGCTGGTCACCCAGATCACGACCGACAAACGGCCCATGGTCAAGCTGTTCAACATCGGCGTCGGAGTGGTCGGCGGGGCGGTGGCGGCCGGGGTGATCCACGCGGTCCGGGGCGACAGCGGGCTCGAGACGGCACGCGGGCTGCTGGCCGTGGCCCTGGCCGCCGCCTGCTACTTCGCCACCGACTTCCTGCTCTCGGCGGTCTCGGTCGCGATGGAGACCGAGACGCCCCTGCGTGGCCACCTCTCGCAACGCGGCACCCTGGTTGCCGTGGCCTGCTTCGTGCCGTTCGACTCGCTGGGCTACCTCGGCGCCGTGGTGGGCCAGAAGCTCCCCTGGTGGACGCTGCTGCTGCTGGCGGTGCCGCTCGTGACCCTGCTGGTGGCGACCCGGGCGATGGTGCGGGGCACCGAGAACGCCCGGCGCCTCAGCGTGCTGTTCGAGGCCGCGATGCGGGCGCAGACCCTGTCCGACACCCGGCAGGTGCTCGACGCGCTCACCGACGACGCCCGCCGGCTGCTGCGGATCCGCCAGGTCGAGGTCCGGGCGACACCGCCCGGTCCCCACGAGATCGGCGCCCAGCTGCGGGACGGGCAGCGGGACCGCTGGATCGTGGCGCCGGGCCAGCACCGGGCCCGCTCCACCATGACCGCCGACCAGCAGGCGCTGGAGGCGATGGTGGCGGTCTCCTCCGACGCGTTCGCCCGGCTGCGGCTGACCGAGGACATGACCCACCTGGCCCGCCACGACCTGCTCACCAACCTGCCCAACCGTGGGCTGCTGCTCGACCGGGTCGAGCACGCGCTGCAGATGTCGCGCCGGCGCGGGACGCGGATCGCGCTGCTCTTCGTCGACCTCGACGGCTTCAAGCCGGTCAACGACCGGTTCGGGCACGCCGCCGGGGACGCCGTGCTGGTCGACGTGGCCGGCCGGCTCACCGGCTGTGTGCGGCAGAGCGACACGGTGGCCCGGCTCGGCGGCGACGAGTTCGCGCTGCTGCTCGAGGACGTGCACCCGCCGGAGGTGAGCAGCGCCTGCGACCGGATCCTGGCGGCGCTCTCGCGCGGCGCCCACGTGGCCGGCCACCAGCTGGCCCTGTCCGCGAGCGTCGGCGTCGCCTTCGGGGACAGCAGCGAGACCGCCGAGAGCATGCTCCGCAACGCCGACCTGGCGATGTACGAGGCCAAGTCCCGCGGGAAGAACCAGTGGGTCGAGTACGAACGCGCGATCGGCCGCTCGCGGCTGCAGCGCCTCGAGCTGGTCGAGTCCCTGCGCGCCTCGGTGGCCGCCGGTGACCTGACGCTGGTCTACCAGCCCGTGGTGCGGGCCTCGACCGGCTTCATCACCGGCGTCGAGGCACTGGCCCGGTGGAAGTCCAACGGGGTCGACGTACCCCCGGACGTGTTCATCCGGGTGGCTGAGGAGACCGGGCTCGTGGTGGCCCTCGGGGACGTCGTCCTCGACCAGGCTGCCCGCGACGCGGCGGTCATCAAGCAGGCCGCGGGGACCGGCGACATCAACGTCAGCGTGAACATCTCCGCCAAGCAGCTGCGCGAGCCGGACTTCGTGGCCAAGGTCGAGCGCGCGGTGGAGAAGATGGACGGCGCGAACCTCGTCCTGGAGATCACCGAGCGGGACGGCATCGGCAACGACCCGGCGTCGATGAGCGCGATGAGCACACTCGCCGATCGGGGCGTCCCGTTCGCGATCGACGACTTCGGGGTCGGCTTCTCCTCGATCGGCTACCTGCAGGACATGCCGGTGCAGATCATCAAGACCGACCTGTCGTTCTCCGAGAGCATCGACCGCGACGAGCGGTCCTGTGCGCTGCTGTGCTCGATCACGATGATGGGCCAGGCGCTCGGTCTCGACGTGGTCGTCGAGGGCATCGAGCGGGCCAGCCAGCTCGACCACCTGCGCGAGCACGTGCACGCGCCGTTCGCGCAGGGCTACCTGATGTACCGGCCGATGCCGCTCGACCAGCTGGTCAAGGTCATCCGGGAGAACCGGTCGCTGCCCTCGGCCCCGGTCGTGCTGGAGTCGGCCCACCGGCAGACCGCGTCGGACGGCGCCGCGACCGCCTGAGGCCCGCAGCCCTGGCCGCCGCAGATCAGCCGTGCGCGAGCGGCATCTGCTCCATCTCCTCGAACGCGTGCTGGCCCTCCTCGGGCAGCCGCTTCATCAAGGAGATCGAGTCGATCGTCCAGGTCCGCCCCTCGAACCCCTCCAGGGCGTCCACGACGGCCTGGAGGTACGGCGCGGTGGTGTTCTCCGTGATCGTCCCCACCGAGAGCCACGGCCGGAACTGCCGACGGTCGACGAAGAACCCGAGCCGTTGCACCACCTGCGGGACGCCGCGGCCGATCGTCAGCAGGGCCTCCACGTCGCCGGTGATCTTCGCCCACACGGACTCGTCGCCCCGGAACTCCAGGGCGGTGCCGCCCGCGAGCCGCACGGTGGGGCGCTCCCAGGTCTGCGCCTCGGTCCGCAGCGCCTTGCTCAGCTGCACGGAGTCGCCGAGCGTGACGTTGCCGAAGCCGGTCAGCGGGACGTACATCTGGGCCAGGTCCGGCACGGTGAGCTCGTCGTGGGTCACCTGCTGGGTCGCCTGGCCGTGGCCGCCGCCGAACCGGGCCCGCAGCCCCCGGCGCGGTTGCTCCTGCGGCTGCGCCGGCGGGCGGACGCCCTGCACCACCTCGAGGACCTCCTCCAGCACGGCGCGCGGAGGGACGATGGCCGCAAAAAGTCGCATGGCCCCATTCTCCCCGGTCGGTTGCGCGATGCGGAACCGGCACGCCGGACCGGCCGGCGCACCGAACGGACGGTCCGCACCGGCCGTTCGGCGGATGCGGGAGGCTCTCAGCCGCCGATGGCGGACATCGGCCGGGCCGGCTGCAGGAAGGACACGTCGTCGATGCCGTGCCCCGGCCGCTTGGTGAGCATCGCCGCCTGCCACCGCTCGGCGATCTCCTGGTCGTCGGCGCCACCGCGCAGCGCACCCCGCAGGTCGCTCTCCTCGCGGGCGAACAGGCAGTTGCGCACCTGGCCGTCGGCGGTCAGCCGGACCCGGTCGCAGTCCCCGCAGAACGGCCGCGTCACCGAGGCGATGACCCCCACCGTGTGCGGGCCGCCGTCCACCGTGAACAGCTCCGCGGGTGCGCTCCCCCGCGGCTCCTCGGCGGGGGTGAGGGTGAAGACGGTCTCCAGGGACGCGAAGATCTCCTCCGCGGTGACCATCGTCTCCCGGTTCCAGCGGTGCTGCGCGTCCAGGGGCATCTGCTCGATGAAGCGCAGCTCGTAGCCACGGTCCATGCACCACTGCAGCAGCTCGGGCGCGTGAGCGTCGTTGATGCCGCGCAGCAGGACCGCGTTCACCTTGACCGGGCCCAGCCCCGCGTCGGCGGCGGCCTCCAGGCCCGCCACCACGTCGTGCAGCCGGTCGCGCCGGGTGATCGTGTGGAAGTCGGCCGCCCGGACGGTGTCGAGGCTGACGTTCACCCGGTCCAGGCCCGCCTCCGCGAGCGCGCGCGCCATGTGCGTCAGGCCCAGCGCGTTCGTGGTGATCGAGGTCTCCGGGCGGGGGTGGAGGGCCGTCGTACGACGGACGATGTCGGGCAGCCCGCGCCGCAGCAACGGCTCGCCGCCGGTGAACCGGACCTCGCGGACGCCGAGCCGCTCGACCCCGATCGTGATCAGCCGGACGACCTCGTCGTCGGTGAGCACGTCGTCGTTCGGCAGCCAGTCCAGGCCCTCGGCCGGCATGCAGTACGAGCAGCGCAGGTTGCACCGGTCGGTCAGCGAGACCCGCAGGTCCGTCGCCACCCGGCCGAAGGTGTCGGCCAGCGCCCCAGAAGTCATGGGCCCCAGTCTAGGTGCCACGGGGGTGCGGCGCCGAGGCGTACGTGCCGCAGGTCACACCGGGCCCCGGGCTACTGTCGCGGCGTGAGGTTCCTGCTCAGCCGGCGATGGGTGCTGTTCGCGCTCGCCGTCGTGGTGCTCGCCATCAGCTGCTACCTGCTCGGCCGCTGGCAGTTCCACCGGTTGCACGACCGGGAGGCCACGAACGCGCAGACGCGCACGAACCTGGCGGCCGCTCCCGCACCGGTCGACGAGGTGCTCGGCCGGGGACGCCCGGTGCCGCCGCGTGACGAGTGGCGCCGGGTGACCGCCAGCGGCACGTACGACGGGGCGTCGTCGGTCATCGTGCGCTACCAGACCCGCGACGGCGCCTCGGGTGTCGACGTGGTGACCCCGCTGCGCACCGCCGCCGGCACGGCCCTGCTCGTGGACCGTGGCTGGATGGCCACCGGCAACGCCGGCCTGCACGACGTCAAGGCGCCGACACCGCCTCCGGGCCGGGTGACCGTGGTCGGGTGGGTGCGCGCGGACGCGACCGGGGACAGCACGACGGTGACCGACGGCTCGACCCGGGCGATCTCCAGCCGCGCCATCGGCGCCACCCTCGGGACCCCGGTGTACGGCGGCTTCGTCGACGCCCAGAAGGAGACGCCCACGTCCGGGAAGCGGCTCGTGCCCGCCGAGCAGCCGGACCTGGGCAACGGGCCGCACTTCTTCTACGGCCTGCAGTGGTGGTTCTTCGGGGTGCTGGCCGTGGTCGGCTTCGGCTACCTGGCCTGGGACGAGCGCCGCAAGCGTCAGAGCGAGCGCAGCATGCCGCCGTCGACCGGCAGCATCACGCCGGTGACGAACCCGGCGGCCGGGGAGAGCAGGAAGGCCGCGGCCCGGCCGAACTCCTCGGGCCGGCCGTAGCGCCGCAGCGCGATCCCCTGCGCCGCCTTCTCCTTGGCCGCGGCGGCGTCCCCGGTCTGCTCGTCGAGCCAGCGCACCCGGTCGGTCTCGACGCGGCCCGGCAGCAGGCCGTTCACGCGGACGCCGCGCGGCCCGAGCTCGTCGGAGAGGTTCTTCGCGATCATCGCCAGACCGGGCCGCAGGCCGTTGGAGATCGCCAGGCCGCCGATCGGTGACTTCACCGACGACGACAGCACGTAGGCGATCGCGCCGCCCTCGCCGAGCTCGCGACCGATCTCGCGGCCGAGCCGGAGCCCGCCGAGGAAGACCGACTCGATGGCCGCCGCCCAGTCCTCGTCGGAGGTGTCCATCAGGGTCCCGGCCGCCGGGCCGCCGACCGAGATCAGCGCACCGTCGAGCCGTCCGTACGTCGACCGGGCCGTCTCCACCAGAAGGGCCGGCGTCCCGGGGTCGCCGTTGTCCGCCACGACCGCGGTCGCGTGGTCCTCACCCAGCGCGGCGACCGCCTCGTCCAGCGCGTCCCGGTGACGCCCCGAGACGACCACCTTCGCGCCGTCCGCGACCAGCGCCTCCGCGGTGGCGCGGCCGAGCCCGCCCGACCCGCCCGTGACGATGTAGACCAGCCCGTCGAGTCCGAGATCCATGGCGCCAGGCTAGGGCACCCCGGGCCGGGCCGCTCAGGCCGAGCGGACCGCGAACTGGGTCTCGTAGAGGTCGGCGTACAGCCCGCCCTCGGCGAGCAGGGCGGCGTGGCTGCCGGACTGCACGACCCGTCCGTCGTCGACCACCAGGATCAGGTCGGCGTTGCGGACCGTGGAGAGCCGGTGCGCGATGACGAGCGAGGTGCGTCCCTCCAAGGCCCGGTCGAGCGCCCGCTGCACGGCGACCTCCGACTCGGAGTCGAGGTGCGCGGTGGCCTCGTCGAGCACCACGATCGAGGGTGCCTTGAGCAGCAGCCGGGCGATGGCCAGCCGCTGCCGCTCGCCCCCGGAGAGCCGGTAGCCGCGGTCGCCCACCACCGTGTCCAGACCCTCCGGCAGCGACTCGACCAGCCGGCGGATCTGCGCGGCGCCGAGCGCCTGCCAGATCTGCTCGTCGGTCGCGCCGGGACGGGCGTACTGCAGGTTCGCGCGGATCGTGTCGTGGAACATGTGCGCGTCCTGGGTGACGTAGCCGACGGCGTCCTCGAGGGACTGCAGCGTCACCTCGCGCACGTCGTGGCCGCCGACGCGCACGGCACCGGCCCCCACGTCGTACAACCGGGCGACGAGGTGGGTGATGGTGGTCTTGCCGGCGCCGGACGGCCCGACCAACGCGACCATCTGGCCGGCCTCGGCGGTGAACGTGATGTCCCGCAGCACCTGGCCGCTGTCGCGGGACTCGGTGCGGGCGACGTTCTCCAGGCTGGCCAGCGACACCTCGTCGGCGCGCGGGTAGCGGAACGCGACGTGGTCGAACTCCACCCGGCCGGCCGTGCGCGGCAGCACCACCGCGTCGGGCTTCTCCCCGATCTGCGAGGGCAGGTCGAGCACCTCGAAGACCCGCTCGAAGCTGACCAGCGCGGTCATCACGTCGATGCGGACGTTGGACAGCCCCTGCAGCGGGCCGAGCAGCCGCAGCAGCAGGGTGGCCAGGGCGATCACGGTGCCGACCTGCAGGGTCT
>DASTGV010000323.1:0-13113 GCA_035718765.1 Nocardioidaceae bacterium | reverse complement strand
CCAGCCGTCACGTGCGCGAGCAGCCGGTCGAGCGGACGCGGGACCTGCTCCGGCGCGAGCGCCTCGACCAGCAGCCGGGCGTACCTCAGCTTGCGGCCGCTGCCGGACCCGAGGAACCGGCGGACCTGGTCCTCGGCCGGCCGGTCCCGCTGGGCCGGCTGCTTCTGCAGGGCGCGCAGCGACCGCAGGTCCCCGGACGCCTCCACGACCCGCTCGACCGCCGGCACCCCCAGCGCGCGGATCAGCTCGTCCTCGAGGTCGGCGTCGCACACGAAGAAGCCGAGCGCCTCCAGGTCGAACCGGTCGCGCGGCCGGCCGTACCCGGCCCGCTCCAGCCCGCGCCGGAACCAGCCCTCCTCGGCCGCGTCGCACAGCCCCGCCAGGCGTACGCCGTCCCCGGCGAGCTCCGCGAGGAAGTGCCGGATCGACGTCGCGCCGCCCATCGCCACGACCTCGACCGCCGTGGCGGCCAGGTCGAGGCCACGGACACCCGCCAGTGCCTCGATCGCCGCCCGGTCGCTCGCTCCCTCGACCAGCACGACGGTGCGCACGTCAGGCGGGACGGAGCCAGAGCGTCGCCAGCGGCGGGACGGTCACCGACGCGGAGGCCGGCTGGCCGTGGTGCTCACCGAGGTCGGCGTGCACCTCCCCGAGGTTGCCGACGCCCGACCCGGCGTACACGCCGGCATCGGTGTTGAGCAGCTCCTGCCACGCGCCGGCGCGGGGGAGACCCAGCCGGTAGGAGTGGTGCGGGACCGCCGAGAAGTTCGCGACGCAGACCAGCGGGTCGTTCTCGGGGTTCTTGGGGTAGCGGATGAAGCTGAACACGTTGTTGCTGGAGTCGTTCGCGTCGATCCACTGGAACCCGGAGCCCTCGGTGTCGAGGGACCACAGCGCCGAGGTGTCGCGGTAGATGCGGTTCATGTCCCGCACCAGCGTGTGCACGCCCCGGTGGTCGGGGTTGTCGAGCAGCCACCAGTCGAGCTCCCGGCTCTCGGCCCACTCCGACTCCTGGCCGAACTCCTGGCCCATGAACAGCAGCTGCTTGCCGGGGTGCGCCCACATGTAGGCGAGGTAGGTGCGCAGGTTGGCCAGCTGCTGCCACCGGTCGCCCGGCATCTTGCGCAGCAGCGACCCCTTGCCGTGCACGACCTCGTCGTGGCTGATCGGCAGGATGTAGTTCTCCGAGTAGGCGTAGACCATCGAGAAGGTCATCTGCCCGTGGTGGTACTGCCGGTGCACCGGGTCGTTCTGCACGTAGCCGAGGCTGTCGTGCATCCAGCCCATGTTCCACTTGAAGCCGAAGCCGAGCCCGCCCAGGTGCGTCGCGCGCGTGACACCCGGCCACGACGTCGACTCCTCGGCGATGGTCATCACGCCGGGGACCCGCTTGTACGCCGTGGCGTTCATCTCCTGGAGGAACGACACCGCCTCGAGGTTCTCGCGGCCGCCGTAGACGTTGGGGGTCCACTGGCCGTCCTCGCGGGAGTAGTCGAGGTAGAGCATCGACGCGACCGCGTCCACGCGAAGCCCGTCGACGTGGAACTCCTCGAACCAGTACAGCGCGTTGGAGACCAGGAAGTTGCGGACCTCCTTGCGCCCGAAGTTGAACACGTAGGTGCCCCAGTCCGGGTGCTCGCCGCGGGACGGGTTCGGGTCCTCGTAGAGCGGCGTCCCGTCGAAGCGGGCCAGCGCGAAGTCGTCCTTCGGGAAGTGCGCGGGCACCCAGTCGACGATCACGCCGATGCCGGCCTGGTGCAGCCGGTCGATCAGGTAGCGCAGCCCGTCCGGGTCGCCGAAGCGCGCGGTCGGCGCGTAGTACGACGTGACCTGGTAGCCCCAGGAGCCGCCGAACGGGTGCTCCATCACCGGCAGGAACTCCACGTGCGTGAAGCCGGTCTCCTGCAGGTAGGGGACCAGGTCGTCGGCGAGCTCGCCGTAGGACCTGCCGCGCCGCCAGGAGCCGAGGTGCATCTCGTAGACCGACATCGGCCGCTCGTGCCAGCCGCCTTGCGCGCGCGCGGACATCCAGTCGCCGTCGGACCAGGTGTACGACGAGTCGTAGACCACCGACGAGGTGGCCGGCGGGACCTCGGTGTGGAAGGCCATCGGGTCGGCCTTCTCCCGCCACTGGTCGTCGGCGCCGAGGACCAGGAACTTGTACTGCGCGCCCGAGCCCACACCGGGCACGAACAGCTCCCACACGCCCGAGACGCCGAGCTGGCGCATCGGGTGCTCGCGGCCGTCCCAGGAGTTGAAGTCGCCCTTGATCCGCACGCCCTTCGCGTGCGGCGCCCAGACCGCGAACGACGTGCCGGTGACCGCGCCGGTCGGCGCGTCGTAGACGTGCACGTGCGCGCCGAGCACCTCCCAGAGCTGCTCGTGGCGGCCCTCGTTGATCAGGTGCAGGTCGACCTCGCCGAGGGTCGGCAGGTAGCGGTAGGCGTCGTCGACGGTGTGCGCCGCTCCGCCCGGGTAGGTCACCTCGAGGCGGTAGTCCGGCACGTCGGGTACCTCGACCACGCCGGCCCAGATGCCGCCGTGCTCGTGCGTCAGCGGGGACCGCTTGGTGCCGTAGACCACGACGACCGACTCGGCCAGCGGGCGGAACGACCGGACCGTCACCGCGCCGTCGTGCACGTGCGCGCCGAGCACGCCGTGCGGGTTGCCGTGCCGGCCCTCGACCACCTGGTCGAGGACGTGCGTGTCGAGGGGGAGGACCTTGCTCGCCTTGCTCATGCGTCGTTCGCCTCCGTGACGTCGAGGGGGGTTGCGGGCTGGGTGATCCGGGCGATCGCGCCCAGCGGGATGGGCAGCCAGGACGGCCGGTTGCGGGTCTCGTAGACCGCCTCGTAGACCGCCTTGTCCGCGACGTACGCCCGCAGGATGAGGTCCTGCTCGGGGGAGAGCGCACCCTCCGAGGTCCGGCCGCTGTTCTCGACGTAGCCGCGCAGGAACGCACTCGTGTTGCGGTCGGCCCACTCCTGGGCGCGGAACGCGATCTGCGAGCCGGCGTCGGCCTCGACCTGCACGTCGGCCTCGACGGCGTGGGCGGCGTAGTCGAAGGACCGCAGCATCCCGGCCACGTCGCGCCAGACCAGGTCGGGTCGGACCCGCTCGGCGAGCGGCTTGGCCGGCTCGCCCTCGAAGTCCACGATCTTCCAGCCCTTGACCGTGCGCAGGGTCTGGCCGAGGTGGTAGTCGCCGTGCACGCGCTGGGCGGTGGCGGACTGCCCGGAGGCCCCGAGGGACGCGACCCCGCGGAAGGTCTCCCGCAGCGGGTCCGCGAACTCGGCCAGCTCCGGCACGATCGCCAGCGCCACCTCCAGCCGGGTCAGCATCGCGTCGGACACCGCGGCCAGGTCGTCGGCGCCCCACGACTCGGTGGGGAACTCCTCCGCCAGCACGTCGTGGACCTGGGCGGTGGCCAGGCCCAGCCGCTCGGCCTCCCCGGCGAAGTCGCCGCCGACCTCGCTGGCGTGCAGGTCGGCCTCCGCGAACAGGTCGCGGACGCTGGCCAGCGCGAGGTCCCAGCCGTCGCTCGCGGTGCGCAGGAACTGCTGGAGCATCGCGAGCTGGACCGGCTCGTCGGTGTGGCCGGGCGGGGCGAGCTCGAGCCAGCCGTACAGCGCGGCCACGTGCTCGCTCTCACGCTTGGTCAGCGCCTCGTGGATGACGATGTCGGGGTTGCGCCCGGTGGTGACCTTGCGGAACACCTTCATCAGGGCGTCCTCGCCGAACGCGAGCGAGGAGTTGCTCTGCTCGCCCGAGAACAGCGTCGAGTGCGCCTCGAGGTCGAGGACGTGGCCGGAGAGCCGGTGGAAGGTCAGCTCGCCGCGGACCACGTCGCCGGCGGCCGCCTCGTCGAAGGCGCGCAGGTAGAGCGCGGCCGCCTCCCGGTCGTGGACGGCGTCGTAGGCCACGACCGGCCCGAGGTCGTCGTCCTCCCAGGCGCCGATCCGCGCGTGGTCGAGCCGCTCCTGCTCCTTCTCGTAGTAGGCGAGCGGGACCTGGTAGGTCTCCCGCTCCAGGGGCTCGGCGCCGGGGTACTCCAGGGTGACCAGCTCGATGCCGACCACCGGCCAGCCCGAGCCGTCGGCGTCGCCGCCCTCGAGGGTGCCGACCCGCCGGGAGCCGACGACGGTGACCTCACGGCCCTTGCCGCCGTACCAGCGGGCCGTCATGAGGTAGTCGGACACGGCCGCCAGGGCGGTGGGGTTCACGCCTGCTCCCTCTCCGTCGGTGACGCCGGGATCCGCGGAGTCTCCGGGCTGGGCAGCCGGAACCAGTAGAAGCCGTAGGCGCCCAGGGTGAGCAGGTAGGGCAGCTCCCCGATCTCGGGGAACCGCACCCCGCCGAGCAGCTCGATCGGCGCGACGCCCTCGAAGCGCCGCAGGTCGAGCTCGACCGGCTGGGGGAAGCGGGACAGGTTGTTGACGCAGAGGACCGTGTCGGTGTTGCCGTCGGCGTCGGTGTACTCGCGCACGTAGCTGAGCACCGACGGGTTCGAGCCGCCCAGGTCGGTGAACTCGCCCAGCCCGAAGGCCGGGTGCTTCTTGCGGGAGTGGATCATCCGCCGCGTCCAGTGCAGCAGCGACGAGGCGTTCTCGAGCTCGGTCTCGACGTTCACCCGCTGGTAGCCGAAGACCGGGTCCTGGATCGGCGGCAGGTGCAGCCGTCCGGGGTTGGCGACCGAGAAGCCGGCGTTGCGGTCCGGGGTCCACTGCATCGGCGTGCGCACCCCGTCGCGGTCACCGAGCCAGATGTTGTCGCCCATGCCGATCTCGTCGCCGTAGTAGAGCACCGGTGAGCCGGGCAGCGACAGCAGCAGGGCGGTGAACAGCTCCATGGTGTTCACGTCGTTGTCGAGCAGGGGAGCGAGCCGGCGGCGGATGCCGATGTTGGCCTTCATCCGCGGGTCCTTGGCGTACTCGCCCCACATGTAGTCGCGGTCCTCGTCGGTGACCATCTCGAGCGTCAGCTCGTCGTGGTTGCGCAGGAAGATGCCCCACTGGCAGCCGCTCGGGATCGGCGGGGTCTGCTCCAGGATCTCGGAGACCGGGAAGCGGGACTCGCGACGCACCGCCATGAAGATGCGCGGCATCACCGGGAAGTGGAAGCACATGTGGCACTCGTCGCCACCGGACTCCATGTCGCCGAAGTAGTCGACGACGTCGGCGGGCCACTGGTTGGCCTCGGCCAGCAGCACCTTGCCGGGGTACTTGTCGTCGACGAACTTGCGGACCTTCTTCAAGAAGTCGTGGGTCTCCTTGAGGTTCTCGCCGTTGGTGCCCTCGCGCTCGTAGAGGTAGGGCACCGCGTCCAGCCGGAAGCCGTCCAGACCCATGTCGAACCAGAACGACACGGCCTCGAGGATCGCGTCGTGCACCTTCGGGTTGTCGAAGTTGAGGTCCGGCTGGTGGGAGAAGAACCGGTGCCAGAAGTACTGCTGGCGCACCGGGTCCCAGGTCCAGTTCGACGGCTCGGTGTCGACGAAGATGATCCGGGCGTCCTCGTACTCCTCGTCGGAGTCCGACCAGACGTAGAAGTCGCCGTAGGGACCCTCCGGGTCCTCGCGGCTGGCCTGGAACCACGGGTGCTGGTCCGAGGTGTGGTTCATGACGAAGTCGATGATCACCCGGATGCCCCGGGCGTGCGCCTCGTCGAGGAAGGTGTGGAAGTCCTCGACCGTCCCGCACTCGGGCAGGATGTTGGTGTAGTCCGAGACGTCGTAGCCGCCGTCGCGCAGCGGCGAGGAGAAGAACGGCGGGATCCACAGGCAGTCGACGCCCAGCCACTCGAGGTAGTCGAGCTTCTCGATGAGGCCCTTGAAGTCGCCGGTGCCGTCGCCGTTGCTGTCCTTGAACGAGCGGACCAGGACCTCGTAGAAGACGGCCGTCTTGAACCAGTCCGGCTGCGGGTCCGGGAGTCCTTCGTCGGTCGCGATCAGCTGGGTCACTGCTGGGGCCTCCGGACGGTCAGGACGTGGGCGGGCTCGTGGTACGGGTCGAGCCGGACGTAGTTGCGCTCTCCCCACGTCCAGGACTCGCCGGTGATCTCGTCGTGCACGACGTACTGGTCGTGCCACTCCATACCCAAAGCGGGCATGTTCACGTGCACGGTCGTCTCGCGGGTGCTGTGCGGGTCGAGGTTCACCACGACGAGCACGGTGTCCTCGCCGTTGGTCTTCGAGAACGCCACGACGTTCTCGTCGTCGCTCGAGTGCACGGTGAGGTTGCGCAGCTGCTGGAGGGCGGGGTGGGCGCGGCGGATCTCGTTCAGCCGGGTGAGGTACGGCGCGAGCGTGCGACCCTCGCGCTCGGCGGCGTCCCAGTCGCGGATCCTGATCTGGAACTTCTCGGAGTCGAGGTACTCCTCCTTGCCGGGCTGCAGGGCGACGTGCTCGAACAGCTCGAAGCCCGCGTAGACGCCCCAGCTCGGCGACCCGGTCGCGGCCAGCACGGCCCGGATCTTGAACGAGTTCGGGCCGCCGTACTGGAGGAAGAACGGCAGGATGTCGGGGGTGTTGACCCAGAAGCTCGGCCGCAGCACGTGGCTGGTGTCGTGGGCGACCTCCTGGAAGTACTCCTCGATCTCCCACTTCGCGTTGCGCCAGGTGAAGTAGCAGTAGGACTGGTGGAAGCCGACGGTCCCGAGCGCCCGCATCATCGCCGGCTTGGTGAACGCCTCCGACAGGAAGAGCACGTCGGGGTCGGTCTTGCGCACCTCGCCCAGCAGCCACTCCCAGAACTCGACGGGCTTGGTGTGCGGGTTGTCGACCCGGAAGATCCGCACGCCGAGCGACATCCACTTGCGCACGATCCGGAGCACCTCGTGGTAGATGCCCTCGGGGTCGTTGTCGAAGTTGATCGGATAGATGTCCTGGTACTTCTTCGGGGGGTTCTCGGCGTAGGCGATGGTGCCGTCGGCGCGGGTGGTGAACCACTCCGGGTGCTTCTTCACCCACGGGTGGTCGGGCGCCGCCTGCAGCGCGAGGTCGAGCGCGACCTCGAGGCCGAGCTCGTTGGCCCGCTCCACGAAGGCGCTGAGGTCCTTCTCGTCGCCCAGCTCGGGGTGGATCGTGTCGTGGCCGCCCTCGTCGGCGCCGATCGCCCAGGGCGAGCCGGTGTCGTCGGGGCCCGGGTCGAGCGTGTTGTTGCGGCCCTTGCGGTTGACGCGGCCGATCGGGTGGATCGGCGGGAGGTAGATGATGTCGAAGCCCATCGCCGCCACCGCGTCGAGCCGGTCGATCGCGGTGCGCAGCGTGCCGGAGACGACCTTGCCGGTCTCCTCGTCGACGTAGGCGCCCTCGGAGCGCGGGAAGAACTCGTACCAGGCGCTGAACAGCGCCTTCTCGCGGTCGGCGAAGAACGGGTACGGCCCGGTCGTGGTGACCAGGTCACGGAGGGGGTGCTCGGCGAGCAGGGCGTCGACCTGCGGGGAGACCGCGGCGGCGTAGCGGACCGGTTCGGGGCGGGTGGTGTCGCGCACGGCGGTGAGCGCGTCGGCGACCGTCTTGCGCGGCGTGCCCTTCTTGGGCAGCGCGTCGGCGAGCCGTTCGAGGAGCAGGGCGCCCTCGGTGAACATCAGGTCGACGTCGATGCCCGCGGGGATCTTGATCTCGGCGTTGTGCCGCCAGGTGGCGACCGGGTCGCTCCAGGACTCGATCTCGAAGGTCCAGGCGCCGACGGCGTCGGGCGTGAAGCTCGCGTGCCAGATGTCGGGCTCGGTCGCGTCCTTGCTCATCCGGACCGGCGGTCGTCTCTTCCCGTCGGGCCCGGTGACCACCAGGTCCGCGTTCAGCTCGTCGTGCCCCTCTCTGAAGATGGTTGCGGTGACGGGGAAGGCCTCGCCCACGGCAGCCTTCGCCGGGTAGCGGCCACACTCGACCACAGGGGAGACGTCCATGACAGGGATGCGTCCGACCATGGGGCGAACATACCGAACTCTGGACCTGCCGAAACCCCGTCGTCCAGCCCGGTTCTATGTCGATCTCGGCGACTATTGGATCGTTCAAGTCGATCTGCGTTACGGTGTCGCGCGTGAGAGCAATCCGTCGGTTCACCGTCCGTCCCGTCCTGCCCGAGGCGCTGCACGCGCTGGGCGAGCTCGCGGGCAACCTGCGCTGGTCCTGGCACCCCGAGACCCAGGACCTCTTCGCGTCCGTGGACGCCACGAAGTGGGAGAAGTCCGGGCGCGACCCGGTCCGGTTCCTGGGCGCGGTGCCGGCCCGCCGGCTCGACGAGCTGGCCGCCGACCAGGACTTCCTGACCCGGCTCGCGGACGCCCGCGCGAACCTCGAGCGCTACATGACCGGCGACCGCTGGTACCAGAAGCACGCGAACGCCGAGGCGGACCTGCCCTCGAGCATCGCCTACTTCTCCCCGGAGTTCGGCATCACCGCGGTGCTGCCGCAGTACTCCGGCGGTCTCGGCATCCTGGCCGGTGACCACCTCAAGACCGCGAGCGACCTCGGCGTCCCGATCATCGGCGTCGGCCTGCTCTACCGGCACGGCTACTTCCGGCAGTCGCTCTCGCGCGACGGCTGGCAGCAGGAGACCTACCCCGTCCTCGACCCCGACGGCCTGCCGCTGTCGCTGCTGCGCGAGGAGGACGGCTCGGTCGCCAAGATCGTCATCGGGCTGCCCGACGAGCAGTCGCTGACCGCGCGGATCTGGGTCGCCCAGGTCGGCCGCGTCCCGCTGCTGCTGCTCGACTCCGACGTGGAGGAGAACAGCGAGGTCATCCGCACGGTCACGGACCGGCTGTACGGCGGCAACACCGAGCACCGGCTGCGCCAGGAGATGCTCCTCGGCATCGGCGGCGTGCGCGCCATCCGGGCGTTCTCCCGGATCACCGGCGCCACCCCGCCCGAGGTGTTCCACACCAACGAGGGGCACGCCGGCTTCCTCGGCCTCGAGCGGATCCGCGAGCTCACCGAGGACACCGGCCTGACGTTCGACGCCGCGCTGGAGGTCTCCCGCGCCGGCACGGTCTTCACCACCCACACGCCCGTCCCGGCCGGCATCGACCGCTTCCCGCGCGACCTGGTCGCGCAGTACTTCGGCGGCGACAACGCGTGCGCGGGCGTCCCGGTCGAGCGGATCCTCGGCCTCGGCTCGGAGGACTTCGAGGGCGGCGACCCGGCCATGTTCAACATGGCCGTCATGGGCTTCCGCCTCGCGCAGCGCGCCAACGGCGTCTCGAAGCTGCACGGTCTGGTGAGCCGCGGCATGTTCGGCGGTCTCTGGCCGCAGTTCGACGCCGACGAGCGCCCGATCACCTCGATCACCAACGGCGTGCACGCGCCGACCTGGGTGGCCCGCGAGATCTTCGAGCTGGCCCGCAGCCACGGCGTCCGTCCGGGCCCGGACCCGGACTCCGACCACCCGCACCAGGTCTTCGACGTGGTCGACAAGGTCCCCGGCAAGGAGATCTGGGACACCAAGCGGGTGCTGCGCCAGCGCCTCGTCGACGACGCCCGGGCCCGGATGCGCAAGTCCTGGCAGCAGCGCGGCGCCTCGGCGGCCGAGCTCAAGTGGATCGACTCCTGCCTCGACCCGAACGTCTTGACCATCGGCTTCGCCCGCCGCGTCCCGTCGTACAAGCGGCTCACGCTGATGCTGCGCGACCCCGCCCGCCTCAAGCGCCTGCTGCTCGACCCGGAGCGCCCCGTGCAGCTGGTGATCGCCGGCAAGTCGCACCCGGCCGACGAGGGCGGCAAGAAGCTGATCCAGGAGATGGTGCGCTTCGCCGACGACCCGGAGGTCCGGCACCGCATCGTGTTCCTGCCGAACTACGACATCGCGATGGCCCAGCCGCTCTACCCCGGCTGCGACGTCTGGCTGAACAACCCGCTGCGCCCCTACGAGGCGTGCGGCACCTCGGGCATGAAGGCGGCCCTGAACGGCGGCCTGAACCTCTCCATCCTCGACGGGTGGTGGGACGAGTGGTACGACGGCAACAACGGCTGGTCGATCCCCTCGGCCGACGGGGTCGACGACCCGGACCACCGCGACGACATCGAGGCGCACGCGCTCTACGACCTGATCGAGAACGAGGTCGCCCCCCGGTTCTACGACGAGGACGAGGACGGTGTCCCGGTCCGCTGGATCGAGATGGTCCGGCACACGCTCAAGTCGCTCGGCCCGAAGGTGCTCGCCGACCGGATGGTCCGCGACTACGTGCTCGGCCTCTACGCCCCGGCGGCCCGCAGCTCGCGCACGCTCAACGGCGACTACGCCGGTGCCCAGGAGCTGGCCGACTGGAAGCACCGCGTCCGGGCCGGGTGGAGCCAGGTGGCGATCGACCACGTCGAGTCCAGCGGCGTCGGTGACGCCCCGGAGCTCGGCGAGGCGCTCGAGGTGCGCGTGTTCGTCTCGCTCGGCAGCCTCTCGCCCGACGACGTCGACGTGCAGGTCGTGCACGGCCGCATCAAGCACGAGGACAACCTGGTCGACACGACCGTGGCGTCGCTCGGCCTGGGGGAGACCTACGAGGACGGCCGGCACCGCTTCGAGGGTGTCGTCGAGCTCGACACGACCGGTCCGTTCGGCTACACGGTGCGGGTGCTGCCGAAGAACCCGCACCTCGCGTCGCCCGCCGAGCTGGGCATGGTGACGCTGCCCCAGCACTGACCGGGTAGGCCGGGTCAGGTCTGACGGACCACGATCAGCGAGCGGGGCTCGATCTCGATCACCTCGCCCGCTGACAGCGTCTCGCCCACCGGGTGGCCGCTGTCGGTGCTGAGCACGACCTCGCCCCGGCGCACCCACTTGTTCGCCGGCAGCTTGGCCTTGCCCGGGTCGGCGTGCGCGTGGAACCACATCAGGAACGACGCGTCCTCCAGCTGCTCGCCGCGCGGGCCCGGCGCGCGCAGCGGGGCGCCCGAGACGAACATGCCGAAGGTGTGCAGCGCGTCGTCGTACCAGTCGGCCTCGGTCATCTCCCGGCCCTCGGGGTGGATCCAGGCGAGGTCCTTCGGTCCGCCCGGCACCGTGGGGCGGCCCTCGAGGTGGTGCCGCTGGCGCAGCGCCGGGTGCTCACGGCGGAGCCGGAGCGCGGTCTTGGCGATCTCGTAGATGTCCAGCCACGCGTCGTCGGGCCGCCAGTCCATCCAGGACGTCTCGTTGTCCTGGACGTAGGCGTTGTTGTTGCCGCGCTGGGTGCGGCCGCGCTCGTCGCCGGCGGTGATCATCGGGACGCCTGCCGACAGGCACAGCGTCGCCAGCAGGTTCGCGGCCTGCTTGCGGCGCAGGGCGACGATCCCGGCGTCGTCGGTCTCACCCTCGACCCCGCAGTTCCAGGACCGGTTGTTGTCGGTGCCGTCGCGGTTGTGCTCGCCGTTGGCCTCGTTGTGCTTGTGGTTGTACGACACGAGGTCGCGCAGGGTGAAGCCGTCGTGGGCGGTGACGAAGTTGACCGAGGCGTACGGCGAGCGCCCGTCGTCTGCGTACAGGTCCGAGGAGCCCGACAGCCGGGTCGCCACCTCGCGGATGCCGCCCGACTCCAGCCGCCAGAAGTCGCGCATCGAGTCGCGGTAGCGGTCGTTCCACTCGCACCAGGGCGGCGGGAAGCGGCCGACCTGGTAGCCGTCCATGCTGGCGTCCCACGGCTCGGCGATCAGCTTCACGTGCCGCAGCACCGGGTCCTGCCCGATGGTGGTGATGAAGTGTCCCGCCAGGTCGACGCGGTGCCCGGTGCGGGTCAGGGCCGGCGTGAGGTCGAAGCGGAAGCCGTCGACGTGCATCTCGGTGACCCAGTAGCGCAGCGAGTCGAGGATCAGCCGCAGCGCCGGCGGGTACGCCGCGTCGACGGTGTTGCCGCAGCCGGTGACGTCGAAGTACGTCGCGCCGTCGTTCACCCAGTCGACGTGCTTGTAGTAGCCGATGTCGTCGAGACCGCGGAAGCTCAGCGTCGGGCCGAGCGGGCTGCCCTCGGCGGTGTGGTTGTAGACCACGTCGAGGATCACCTCGAGGCCGGCCCGGTGCAGCGCCTTGACCATGGCCTTGAACTCGTCGACCTGCTGGCCGCGGTCCCCGGTGGAGCTGTAGCCGTTGTGGGGCGCGAAGAAGCCGATGGTGTTGTAGCCCCAGTAGTTGGTCATCCCGGCCCGGGTGAGGTCCGGCTCGGAGGTGAACTGGTGCACCGGGAGCAGCTCGACCGTCGTCACCCCGAGGTCCTTGAGGTAGTGCACGGCGGCGTTCGTGGTCAGCCCGGCGTAGCTGCCCCGGATCTCCTCCGGCACCTCGTTGTGCAGCTGCGTGAACCCCTTGACGTGGGTCTCGTAGACGACCGTGTCGGTCCACCGGTGCCGGGGCCGCACCTGCTCGTCGTCGCCCCAGTCGAAGGTGTCCCGCACGACGACACCCTTGGCGACGTACGGCGCGGAGTCGGTGTCGTCGCGGGGGCCGGTGTGCGCGCGTCGCACCGCGTCGAGGTCGCCGTTGCCGGGGTGCGGGTAGCCGTAGACCGGGCCGGTCGCGTCGATGCTGCCGCTGACGGCGAGCGCGTAGGGGTCGAGCAGCAGCTTGGCCGGGTTGAACATCCGGCCCCGCTGCGGCTCCCACGGGCCGTCGGCGCGGAACCCGTAGCGCCGGCCGGGCTCGATGCCGGGCACCGCGCAGTGCCAGATGCCCAGGGTCTTCTCGGTGAGCGGCAGACGGGTCTCGGTGTCGTCGTCGTCGAACAGGCACAGCTCCACGGCCGTGGCCTCAGGGGCGAACACCGCGAAGTTGGTGCTCTCCTCGCTCCACGTCGCGCCGAGTGGCTGGTGGGAGCCGGGCCACGTCGGGGTCGGGGCCGGCGCGGGCCTGGACGGTGTCACGGCGTCATTGTGCCCAAGCTCCCGAGGGCTGAACGCGGCGCGCCCAACGTCGTTCCCGGAACCGTCCGTCTGGACAGGTGCCGGCATCGTCTCCGCCACGACCACGCCCCCTTCGGTGGGTCCCCCCGGACCGTGCGGTCACGGTAGGGCGCGCGGGGCGGCGGGGCATGGGACGCACGGCGTAACGGCGATGCGCTTTCGGGATGAGGTGGTCCGGACCACTAGGGTGTGACCGGTTCCGGACCCAGAGGTGAGGAGATCGGCGTGGGCGAGTTCGTGCGGCTCGA
>DASTGV010000322.1:0-2370 GCA_035718765.1 Nocardioidaceae bacterium | reverse complement strand
GGGTGCGAGGTTGGCGCGGGCGGCGTACACGGCGGCGGTGTAGCCCGCCGGGCCGGAGCCGACGATGATCACGTTGCGGGTGGTGCTGTCCATCTGAGGGGTGCTCGCATCCGGTCGGGGACGGTCGGAACGGGATGGTCCCGACCCGTGCAGGAGAACCGATCCTAGGCGTGCGGCATTCCCCCGTCACGGGAAGGGCCGCGTGTCCCGGACGCTCAGCGGGACACGCGCACGGACAGGGTGCTGACCAGCGCGGGCGGCACGGCACAGGAGTACACCCGGGCCACACGGGGCCCGCCCGTCGCCGGTGTCAGCACGAGCGTGCCCGGCAGCCCGTCCAGATATACGGCGACCACGTCGGCGCCGCGCGGCGTGTCCGGGCGGCCGCACCGGACATGGTCCGGGCGCGGCAGGGTCGCCAGGTCGCGGCCACGGTCCCGCGGGGCCATGAAGCTCCGCAACCCGGTGGCGGCGACGTTGCGGATGTCGCGGGCGAGGGTCCGCGACGACAGGGGGAGCACCGAGCCGGCGGCCGCGCCGGAGGGGGCCGCGGTCCCGGGACTGCCGGAGGCGACCAGGTCGGACGAGGACCCCGCGGAGCTGCTCTCGGCGCCGCCGCCGAAGCCGCGGGTCGCGACAGCCCCGCCCGCCGCCGCGATCACCGCGACCGCCGCGGCCGCCACGAGGACGGTCGGCCAGCGCCGGTGCCGGCGGGCGGCGAGCTCGTCCGCGCCGGCGGCGGGTCCTGGCACGGTGGGCCGGGCCGAGCGACCGGCGCGTTCGGTGACCAGCTCGTGCAGCACGTCGTCGAGCCGCTCCGCGACGTCCGGGGGCAGTCCCCGGGTCTCGGGACCGTCCTCGGCCCGGGCGACGGCGCCGAGCGCGCGGCGTACCTGCTCCTCCTGCTCAGGTGTCACTGCTCGTCACCTCCTCACCCGTGGTCGGTCGGCTGCGGTCCTCCGGCGTCGTCGCCGGTGGTTCCTCGGGGGCGAGGGGCGCCGTGGGGGCACGTGCCGCTCCCGGGTCCTGCGCCGGTGGGACGCGGTCCGGGGCCGGCTGGTTCCCGGTGGGGAGGGTGGCGCGGGTCACCGGGCGCAGGTCGACGAGCAGGGGCAGCAGCCGCGCGCGGCCACGGGAGCAGCGGCTCTTCACGGTGCCCGGGGCGCAGTCGAGGATCCGGGCGGTCTCCTCGACCGAGTAGCCCTCCATGTCGACGAGCACGAGGGCGGCCCGCTGGTCCAGCGGCAGGGTCTCTAGCGCGGCGAGCACGGCCGCCCGCCGCTCGGCGTCGACCGCGAGGTCGGCGGGGTCGACGACCGCGGCCGTGCCGGGCGCGGAGCCGAGCGGCGTCACCTGGTCCTGCCGGGTGCGGTCCTCGAGGTCGTCGGGGAGCGGGTCGGCCAGCCGGACCCGGCGGCGGCGCAGCCGGTCGAGGCAGGCGTTCACGACGATCCGGTGCAGCCAGGTGGTCACCGCCGCGTCCCCGCGGTAGGACCCGGCCCGGCGGAACGCCGCGATCAGCGCGTCCTGGAGGGCGTCGGCCGCCTCCTCCCGGTCGCCGGTCGTGCGCAGGGCCACGGCCCACAGCCGGTCGCGGTGCCGGGTGAACAGCCGGCCGAAGGCCTCCGGGTCACCGTCCAGGTGGGCGCGGAGCAGGCTCCGGTCGTCGGGCTCGTCCGGCCCGGTCTCGGTGCCGTCGGCCTCCGGGCCGTCCGGCGGGTCCCCGGTCATGACGCGACGGAGATCTCCGCGACGCGGCCCTGGAACCCGCCCGGGGCCGCGGGTAGCGAGGTCAGCCACACGACCAGCCACCGGGTGGTGACCGGCTTCTTCAGCGTCAGGGCCGCCTGGTCGCCGGCGCCGTCACGGGTGGCGACGGTCTCGAGCCCGTCGGTGCTCGACGGGGCGGTCGTCGCGCCCGGGGCGGCCAGGATCTGCACGGACGTCGGGCTGCCCATGAGGGTCAGGTCCACCTTCGAGACCTTCGCGGGCTTGCCCAGGTCGACCAGGAGGCCGACGCCGCTCTTCAGGCCGCCGAGCCGCGGGTTGCCGCGGTAGGTCATGGTCTCCCAGGCGGTGCCCGGCTTGCCGTCGATGGCGAGCGGGGCCAGGTCCGGGTTCTCCTCCGGCGGGTCGCCCTGCGGGTCGAAGTCGGTCACGCCGGTGATCTTGACCGGGGTGCTGGCCGCGGCCGACCGCGACGGCGACGTACCGGTCGTGTCCTGCGCGGTGCTGCTGCCGGTGCCGCTGCCCCGGCCGAGGTTGAACGCGAAGACCAGGCCGACGACGAGCACGAGCACGCCAGCGACGACCGCGGCCAGCCGCAGCCAGCTCGAGCCCGGCCGCTCCTCGTCCCAGCTGCCGGTGTCC
>DASTGV010000321.1:0-8799 GCA_035718765.1 Nocardioidaceae bacterium | reverse complement strand
CGCCGCTCCTCGGGACCGGGGTGGGCGCTGGTCGGCGACGCGGGCTACTTCAAGGACCCCATCACCGCCCACGGCATCACCGACGCGCTCCGGGACGCCGAGCTGCTCACCGACGAGATCCTGGAGGCGCTCGCCGGCGGGATCCCCGAGGCGGTGGCGCTGTGCCGCTACCAGGCGACCCGGGACCGGCTCTCGCACCGGCTGTTCGAGGCGACGGAGGCGGTGGCGGCCTACGACTGGGACGTCCCGCAGGTCCAGCGGCTGCTGCGCCAGGTCAGCGCGTCGATGAGCGACGAGGTCGAGCACCTGGAGGGTCGTGGTCGAGACCGGCTCGACCGGCGGCTGGGCAGTGTATGGACGGGGACGTAGCGTTGGCGCGTCTGGAGGCTGGTCGACGATGACCGTGGGGATCAGCTTGCTCGGGGGCTTCGAGGTGCGCGTGGACGGGGTCCCCGTGCCGGCGCAGGCCTGGTCGCGCCGCCACGCCGCGTCCCTGGTGAAGCTGCTGGCGCTGTCCGCGGAGCGTCGGCTGCACCGCGAGCAGGTGGTCGAGGCGCTGTGGCCCGGCAGCGGGTGGGACGCGGCGGCGCCGCGGCTGCACAAGGCCGCGCACTACGCCCGTCGCGCGCTCGGCGGGGAGCCGGATGCGGTCGTGCTCCGCAACGAGGTGGTCGCGCTCCTGCCGCACGGCGAGGTGACGGTCGACGTACCGGAGCTGGAACGGGCCGCCAGGCAGGCCCTCGCCACCGGTACGGCGGAGGCGGCCGCCGCCGTGCTCGACACCTACGGGGGGCCGCTGCTGCCCGACGACCTCTACGAGCCGTGGACCGAGGAGGCCCGCGAGGCGGTGCGGGTCCTGCACCTCGACCTGCTCCGGCAGGCCGGCCGCTGGGAGGACCTGCTGGCCGAGGAGCCGGCCGACGAGCAGGCACACGTGGCGCTCGCCCGGGCCAGCGCCGACCGGGGTGACGTCCGCGGGGCGCTGCGGCACTTCGAGCGGATGGACCAGGCGCTGCGCCGCGAGCTGGGCACCACCCCGTCCCGGGAGGCGCAGGAGCTGCGCGAGGCCCTCGAGCAGCGGCTGGCCGAACCCGTGGCGCGGCCGCAGGGCACCCGGCTCGTCGGCCGCCGCGACGTGGGCGACCGGGTCCGGGCGCACCTGGAGCGGGCCGAGGACGGCCGTGGCGGCACGCTGCTGTTCACCGGACCGGCCGGGGTCGGCAAGTCCGCGGCGCTCGACCTCACGATGGCGCTGGCCGCCCGGCGGGGCTGGCGGACCGGCCGGGGCACCGCCTCCGCGGTCGAGGGGCCCTGGCCGTACTCGCCGGTGCTGGAGGCGCTCGGCGTGCTCTGCCGGCAGCACCCGGCCCTGCTCGACGGGCTGGACGACGCCTACCGGCTGGAGATCGAGCGGGCGCTGTCCGGGCGGGACGTCACCTGGAGCGGCGAGTCCGGCCACCAGCGGCTGTTCGTGGCCGCGGCCGAGCTGGTGCGGCTGGCCGCGTCCGGGCACGGGCTGCTGCTGGTGGTCGACGACATCGACGAGGCCGACGACGCCTCGCTGCGACTGCTGCACTACCTCTCCCGGGTCGCCGTCACCGAGCCGGTGCTGCTCGCGCTCGCACACCGGCAGCCCGCCGGAGAGGCGGTGCAGGCGATGGGCGACAGCCTGGTCTCACGGGGCACCGGCACCCGGGTCGAGCTGGCGCCGCTGGACCGGGCCGCCACCCGGCGGCTGCTCGCCGACCGGTACCCCGACCTGGACCCCGACGCCGTCGAGCGGATCTGGGCCGCGAGCGCCGGGCTGCCGTTCACGGTGCTGGAGATGGCCCGCTCGCAGGTGGCGGGCGGGGCCGACGGGGTGCTGCCGGCCCTGGCGCCGGCGGTGCTGCGGACCTTCCAGCGGGTCGCGCTGCTCGGCTCGAAGTTCAGCACCGACGAGCTGGTGGCGGTCTCCGGCGTCGACGAGGAGGACGCCTACCGGCACCTCGAGGCCGGTCTGGGCGGGCTGCTTGTCCAGCGCTGCGGCGGCGGGTACTGCTTCCGCCACGGGCTGGTCCGGGAGTCGCTGGTCCGCCAGATGCCGCCGTACGTCGAGTCCACCGCCCGCCGCGAGGTCGCCGAGCAGCTCGCCGCGCTGGGCGAGCCGCCGGGGCGGGTGGCACACCACTACCTGGCCGCGGGACTGCCTTCGCGCGCGGTGCCCTACGTGCTGCGCGCGGTCGAGACCGCCGGTGCGCTGGGCGCCTACCGCGACGCCCTGACCCTCGTGGACGCGGTCCGTCAGCACGCCGGGCCCGACGAGCTGCCCCGGCTGCTGGCCCGGCGCGGGGACCTGCTGATGGCGATCGGCGACCCGACCGCGGTGGCGGCCTACCGGGAGGCGCTGGCGGTCACCTCCGGCACCGAGCACCGGCTGGTGCGCGCCCGGCTGGCCCGGGCCGCCGGCATCACCGGGGACCTCGACACCGCGCACGCCGCCCTCGCGGGCCTGGACGTCGAGGGGGACGCGGCGGACGCGCCGATCCTGCTCGCGCGCGGCAACCTGGCCTACTTCGCCGGGGACATGGAGACCGCGTGGGAGGTGGCCAGCCAGGCCCGGGAGTGGCTGCAGGGCCCGGACGACCCGTGGCACCTGATGGACCTGATCGGCCTGCAGGGGCTGGTCGCGCACCAGCGCGGGGAGTGGTTCGAACGGTTCCGGATGGAGCTGCGGCGCACCCAGGGCAAGCAGCAGATCGTCACCGCGGTGTTCGACGCCCACCTGTGCGTGGCCGAGTACATGCTCTACGGCTCGGTGCCCTACGAGGAGGTGATCGAGGAGACCGAGGACCTCCGCCGCCGGGCCACGCAGGCCGGCGCGCTGCGGGGGGTGGCGTTCGCCACCGCGCTCATCGGCGAGGCCGCGCTCCTGGCCGGCCACCTCGACCGGGCCGAGCGCGAGCTCCTCGAGGCCGTCGAGCTGCACCGCGACATCGACGCCGCGGCCGGCGAGGCGCACAGCCTGGAGCGGCTCGCGGAGGTCCGGCTGGCGCAGGGGGACCGGGTCGAGGCGCAGCGGCTCCTGCAGCTGGCGCTCCCGCTGGCGCGCTGGTCGGTGATCAGCATGCACCTGCTGCAACGGGTCTACGGCACGATGATCGAGGCCGCCCCGGACCCGGTCTCCGCGCGGGCGGTAGTGGACCGCGCCGAGGCCACCCTCGGTGACAAGGACCGGTGCAGCTTCTGCGCGGTGATGCTGGCGGTGCCCGCGGCGATCGCCTGCGCCGACGTGGGCGACACGGACGAGGCCCGGCGGCACCTGCTGGTGGCCGAGGAGTCGACCAGGAGGTGGGCGACCAGCGCGTGGCAGGCCGCCGTGCTGGAGGCGCGGGCCCACCTGGCGCGCGCCGAGGGCCGGCCCGAGGAGTTCACCACCCTGCTGCGCGACGCGGCCGCGCTGTTCACCCAGGCGGGTCACCCGCGGGACGCGGCCAGGTGCGCCGGCCAGGCGGCCGCCGCGAGCCTGCCCCGCCAGGCGGTCCGGGTGCCGCGGCTGGTGGAGCCGCGGGGGGTCCAGGCCTAGGCGCCGATCTCCCAGATGTGGCCGGCCGGGTCGCGGAAGCTCGCGGTGCGCACGCCCCAGGGCCGGTCCATCGGCCCGTTGAGCTGGGAGACCCCGAGCTCCTGGAGCTCGGCGCACTTCGCGTCCACGTCGTCGACCTCGACCGTCAGCACGGCCCGCGGGCCGACGTCCGGACCGGCGACCGTCGCGGGGGTGACCAGTTCGGGCGCGTTGGCGGTGCTCAGCAGGTTGACCAGGGTGTCGCCGAACCTGAAGACCGCCGAGGCCTGGTCCTCGAACACGACCGGCAGGCCGAACACGTCGAGGTAGAACTGCCGGGTCGCGGCCAGGTCGTCCGCGAACAGCGTGATGGCGGCGATCGGTCCGGGCCAGGTCTTCGTGCCGGTCATGGGGGCTCCCGAGTGGTCGTGGGTCAGGTCGAGGCCACGGTAGCGAGCAGGTGGGCCTGCCGCGTCTGCTCGACACCGTCCGGCTCCCGCACGACCCGGACCCGGACGGGCGCGCCTGACCCTGCCGGCGGCCGGGCGACCCTCTAGGGTCGGGCCGATGACGGGGCGAGGCGTGCGGGAGGGGGAGCGGTCGCGGGTCGCGCTGCTCGTCGCGCTCGGGGTGGACAACTTCGGCACCGGGCTGTTCCTGCCGCTGGCGCTGGTCTTCGCCACCCGGGTCGTCGGGCTCGGCGTGGACACCGCCGGCACGGCGGTCGCCGCCGCGAGCCTGCTCGGCTTCGCGGTGCCCCCGGTCGCCGGACGGCTCTCGCACCGGGTCGGGCCGCGGTGGGTGGTGGTGCTCGCGCAGGTCGTGCAGGCCGCCGGCGCCGTCGGCTACCTGCTGGCCGGCGGCGTGGTCGGGGTCTTCGTCGCGGCCGCGCTGCTCGCGGTCGGCACCCAGCTGTTCTACTGCTCGGTCTTCGTGATGGTGGCCGACGCCAGCGCCGAGTCCGCGATGGAGCGGCCGTTCGCGCGGGTCGCGATGGTGCGCAGCGCCGCGTTCGGCCTGGGCAACCTCACCGCCGCCGTCGCCCTCGCCACCGGCGGGACCGCCTCGCTGCCCTGGCTGGTCGTCGCGGACACCCTCACCTACGGCGTCGCCGCCCTCCTACTCGCCCGGTACGTCGAGACGCCGCCGGTCGACCACGGAGCACCGGCCGCGGGCACGCTCGCGGTGGCCCGGGACCGCCGCTACCTGGCGCTGATCGTCTCCTCCGCGCTCGTCGCCCTGACCATCGACGTGGCCCTGCTCGGCGGACCCGTCTACGTGCTCGACGTGCTGCACGGGCCGGCCTGGCTACCCGGCGCCCTGCTGGCCACCAGCACCGGCCTGTCCAGCGTGCTGGGCGTCCGGGTCGTGGTGCTGCTGCGACCGTTCCGCCGGACCCGTGCCCTCCAGGCCGCCAGCCTGGTCTTCGCGGTGTGGGCCGCGCTGATGGCCGGCCTGCAGGTGGTGCCGACGGCGGTGCTCGTGCCGGTCGCCTGGACGGTGTGGGTGCTGATCGTGGCCGGGAACAAGGTGTTCTACCCGGTGGCCGGCGCGCTCTCCGAGGCGCTGCCGCCACGGGAGTCGCGGGCGACGTACATGGCGACCTACCAGTACGCCTTCACCGCCGCCCAGGTCGCGTCGCCCGCGGTGGTCGCGCTGTTCGCCGTCAGCGGCTGGCTGCCCTGGGCGGTGCTGGTGGCGGCGTCGCTGCTGGCGGTGCTGGTGCAGCGCGCGCTCGCCACGCTGCTGCCGCCCGAGCTGGACCGGGCCGGACCGGTGTCGTCCTAGGAAGATGCCCTAGTTGTTCGCGACCGAGACGTTCTTGGCCTCGCCGACGATCCGGACGTTCGTGGAGACGACCGGGTGGTCGGTGGTGATGTCGACGAGGTGGCTGCGGTCCTCGGCGTACCCGGAGAACGTGACCCCCTGGGAGCCGAAGATCCAGTCGACCGCGCGCGGGTTGCCGGGCCGGCAGCCGCCGCTGTGGCTGCCGCCGCGAGCCGCGACCATCGGGGCGCCCGCGGTCAGCCGGCAGAAGTACGAGTCGCGCTCGTTCATGTCACCGGTGATGAACACCGGCAGCCCGGTGCGCACCAGCCGGTTGGCCAGGTTGACCTCGATGGCGGTGGCGCGGGTCCGGTAGCGCTGCTGGTGGTGGTACTGCCGGGTGTCGGCCGGGTTGTGGAAGTTGGCGAACCACGCCTCGAGGCCGGTGTCGAGGTTCTTCAGCCGGACGTAGGGCATCGCCCGGCCGTGCCCGTTGAAGTAGGGGATGGTCACGGTGCGGCGCTCGACCGCGACGAACTTGTCCCGCCGCCAGCCGATGGAGTTCTCCGAGTCCCGGCGGCGCAGCGAGAAGCCGGGGTAGAAGTCCATCGACGTGTGCCGCTGCATCGCGACGAGCTGGTCGCCCTGGAGCTCCTGGAAGCCCGCCACGTCGGTGGCGTGCCGGGCCAGCAGGATCGCCGCGCGGCCGGCGCGGACCCGGCCCGAGGCCATGCCCGGGCGCTTGCCGCTGCGCGAGGTGTGGCTGCTGCCGAGCATGTTGAACGTGGTCAGCCGGAACTCGAGGACCGGCGGCGGCTCGGGCTTCTTGTGCGGCTTCTTCTTCGGTGGCTTCTTGGTGGGCGACGGCTTCGCGGTGATCGTCAGCGGGTTGCCCGGGACCAGCGTCGGGAGCGCGGGCGACGGGCTCTCACCGGCCGACGGCGTCTGCGACGGGACAGGCGTGGTCTGCGTCGCCGGGGGGTTCGAGACGGTACCGGAGTCCTGGTGGACGACGTACCCGACCCCGACGGCCACGAGCGTGACGAGGACGGCAGCCGTCACGAGCGCCAGCCTGCCGGGGGTCCACTTCACCGCCGCACGATATCTCGCGCCGCCGGCTCGGCCGGACGGTATGTCGGAACTGTCACCGGACGGGCCCGGTCACGCGCTCCGCGCCCGATCGAGCGCTGCTCAGAAGGTCGTGCCGGGGACGATCGGCGCCGGCGGCGTCGCGGTCAGCGCGTTCGGGAAGGTCGCGGTGTCGATCGTCGCGTCGCCGATGATCATCGGGTGGTCCGTCGTCTTGGCGACCAGCGGGCTGCGGTCCTCGATGTAACTGGTCCAGGGGACCTCGGTGGAGCTGAGGATCCAGTCGACGGCGCGCGGGCTGCCCGCGCTGCACACGCCGTTGACCCAGGTGCTCTTCGGACGCGCGGCCTTGAGCGGTGCCTCCCTCGTCACCCGGCAGAAGTACGACGCGCGCTCGTTCATGTCACCGGTCAGGAAGCGCGGGATGCCGGTCGGGGCGATCAGGTTCTGCAGGGCGATCTCCATCCGGGTCGCCTCGGCCCGGTAGGCCCCCTGGTTGGGGTAGGTCGAGGTGTCGGCCGGGTTGTGCACGTTGGCGAAGTAGGCCAGCATCCCGGTCGACTTCTCGCGGAGCAGGACGACCGGCATCGAGCGCAGGCTGCCGTTGAAGTAGGGGATCTTCACCGTGCTCGCCCACACCAGGTCGAAGGTGTCGGTGCGCCAGCCGATGCTGTTCTCGCTGTCCCGCTTGAGCATCGTCAGGCCCGGGTAGAGCGCCCACGAGCTGCCCGCGATCTGCGCGAACTTGGTGTACTGCACCGCCTGCATCTCCTGGAAGCCGGCGACCTGCACGTGGTGCTGGTCGAGCAGCTGCTTGGCCCAGACGATCCGGGTGGTGCCCGACGCGCGCGAGCTGCCCGGCGGGGTGTGGCTGGCGCCGAGCACGTTGAACGAGCTGACCGTGAAGGTGGCCGTGGGAGGGGCCGCCCGCCGCGTCGTCGAGGACGCCGGCTCCACGACGCCGACGCTCAGCAGCGCCGTCATCAGCAGCACGGCGAGCGCAGCAGTCACAGAGGAAACTCGGCTCGACTTCTCTCCCATGGGTAAAAGGTAAGGGCGGATCCGGCGTGGCGGCACCCGTTCGCCGAAATTCCTGCTAGCCGGCGGGCGGGCCGGCTCCAGGCCGGTCGCGAGCTCAGGCTCCCGGACGTGCCGATGCCGCTCGTGCGGTTTGCCTATTCCGCCGCGGAGACCCGGGTCTTTACCTAGCCTTTACGTCCCAGGAACCACATCCGTCTCGGAGGGACCGGCCATGAGAGTGCGAACCCACCTGCTCGCCGCCACGGTGGCCGGCCTGGTGCTGCCCGCGTCCGTGGCCCTCGCGCCCGTCTCGGCTGAACCCGTGCCGACCGGCAGCGTGCGAGGCACGGTGTCGGACGACGACGATCCCGCCGACCCGGCCGCGCCTGGCGTCCAGGCCCGGCTGTACAGGTGGGACGCGACCGCCGCAGACGGCGTCGGGGCGTTCGTCCCAGACGCCGACCACGACCCGCAGATCACCGGACCCGACGGGACCTACGCCTTCTCAGCGGTCGGCACGGGCTACTACACCGTGCGTTTCGCCGACACGACGATGACCTACGTGCCGACCACGTGGCCGAGTGCGAACGGCCTGATGCCCACCAGCACCGCCACGGACCCGGGCACTGGCGTGGTCGAGGTACCGCCGCCGGTGGCTGGCACGGGTGGAGACGTGCCGTCCGATCCTGCCCAGCGCACTATCGACGTGACCGTGCTCAAGGAGCTCAGCAACGAGGGCGCGGCCCCGGACGTGACCGGTCTGCGCCGCTTCGGCTACCGGCTCTCCGCCACCCCCGGCGGCTGGAGCCCGGACGCCTCGACGCTGAGCTTCACCTGGCAGTGGCAGCGCGTCGACTCGCTGGGCAACGCGCGCGACATCCCCGGAGCCACCGGGTCGACGTACGTCCTCACCGCGGCCGAGGTCGGCAACGACATCCGGGTGCGGGCGACGGGCTGGCGGGCCGGCTACGCGCCGCAGAGCGGCTACTCCGACGCGACCGAGGTGAAGCGGGCGTACTCCGCGACCGGCGTGCGGCTCGCGTACCGCCGGATCCACGCCACGTCGCGGGGGCGGGTCCGGGTGACCGTGACGCCGAGCACCGCCCCGCCCACCGGCACGGTCACCGTCAGGATCGACGGCCGCAAGCGGCTGGCCACCACCCTCGGGCCGACCCAGGCCGGGTCGGTCGCCCTGGCGCTGCCCCGGCTCGGGCGCGGCACGCACCGGGTGGTCGCGGCGTACGGCGGGTCACGCGGGCTCTACGGCTCCACCTCGCGGGCCACCTGGCTGACCGTCGTCCGCTGAGGTCGTTCCCGCGGCCGCAGCGGTCCGGGAGATATTCAACCGAACGGTTGACAACTGATCGACTACGCGCCTA
>DASTGV010000320.1:0-6923 GCA_035718765.1 Nocardioidaceae bacterium | reverse complement strand
CGGGCTGGTGGGCTGCCCCGTGATTGCGGTCCCGACCTCGGTTGGGTACGGCGCGAGCTTTGGCGGCCTGGCGGCGCTGCTCGGCATGCTCAACAGTTGTGCGGCGGGTGTCACGGTCGTGAACATCGACAACGGCTTCGGCGCCGGAGTCTTCGCCGCCCGCGTGGCCCGCAACGCGGCGCCCCGGGGCACGTCGTGATCGGCTGGGTCGACGCGTCCTCGGGCGCGAGCGGCGACATGCTCCTCGGCGCGCTCCTCGGCGCCGGCGTCCCCGTCGACGTGGTCGGCCGCGCCGTGCTGGCGGTCGCGGCCGCGGCGGGCGCGCAGCCGGGGGACGTGTCCGTCGAGGCCGGGACGGCCACCCGCAACGGCTTCGCCGCCACCCGCGCGCACGTCCGGGTCGCCGACTCCGTAACCCACCGGACCTGGCGGGACGTCCGCGAGGCGCTCCGCATCGCCGCGGTCGACGACGCCGTGCGGCTGCGCGCGACCACCACGTTCGAGCGGCTCGCCGTCGCGGAGGCCGCGGTCCACGGCACCTCCCCGGACGACGTGCACTTCCACGAGGTCGGCGCCCTCGACGCGATCGCCGACGTGGTCGGGGTCTGTGCCGGCCTCGAGCACCTTGGCCTCGAGGCGCTCGTCGTCTCCCCCGTCGCGGTCGGCTCCGGGCGGGTGCACGGGGCGCACGGCGAGATGCCGGTGCCGCCGCCGGCCGTCGCGGAGCTGCTGCGCGGCGTCCCGTCGTACGCCGGCCCCGGCGACCGCGAGCTGTGCACGCCCACGGGTGCCGCCCTGCTCACCGCGAACGCCACGTCCTACGGCCCCCAGCCGCCGATGACCGTCGACCGGATCGGCGTGGGCGCGGGCGGCCGCGACCCCGCCACGCACGCGAACGTGGTGCGCCTGTTCGTGGGCGAGCCCGCGGTCTCGGTCACGAACGACGTGGGCGGGACCGCTCCCCTGCTGCTCGAGTGCAACGTCGACGACCTCGACCCGCGGGTGTGGCCCAGCGTGATCGCGGCCCTGCTCGAGGCCGGCGCCTCGGACGCCTGGCTCACCCCGATCCTGATGAAGAAGGGCCGCCCGGCGCACACTCTGAGCGTCCTGGTCGCGGCCGACCGGGCGCCCGCCGTACGCACCGTGGTGTTCCGGCACACCAGCACCATCGGCCTGCGTGAGCAGGCGATCGGCAAGACCGCGCTGGACCGGGCGATGCGCACCGTCGAGGTCGATGGTTTCGTCGTGCATGTGAAGATTGCCCTGCACGAGGGTCGCGTCGTGAACGCCCAGCCGGAGTACGACGACGTGGCCCGGGCCGCGGCCACGACCGGCCGGCCCGTCAAGGAGGTGCTCGCCGACGCCGTCGCCGCGAGCCGGGCCCTGGTCACCGGGGTCCACGAGACTTAGGACTGCATGGACCTCGCGATCTTCGCCCTCACGTTCGGTGCGATCTTCCTCGTCGAGCTGCCCGACAAGACCTTCATCGCGGCGCTGGTGCTGTCGACCCGCTACCAGCCGCTCGCGGTGTGGATCGGCGTCGGTCTCGCGTTCGGGGTGCAGACCGTCGTGGCGGTCACGGCCGGCGCGCTGGCCACGCTGCTGCCCGACGCCCTGATCAGGAGCGTCGCGTTCCTGATCTTCCTGGTCGGGGCCGTCCTGCTGGTGCGTACGGCGCCCGGGGCCGACGCCGCGGAGAAGGAGCAGGAGGAGGAGTACGCCGCGAAGGCCACCGAGCCGAAGTCGTTCCTCAAGGCCGTGACCGCGTCGTTCCTGGTGCTCTTCGCGGCCGAGTGGGGCGACCTGTCGCAGCTGCTGACGATCAGCTTCGTGACGAAGTACCACGACCACGTGAACGTGTTCCTCGGCGCCTGGGGCGCCCTGCTCACCGTGTCCGGGCTCGCCGTGCTCGCGGGCCGGGTGCTGCTGCGCTACCTGCACCTCGCGCTGCTGCACTACATCGGCGCCGTGGTGTGCGCGGTGCTCGCGGTCGTCACGCTGGTCGAGGCGATCAAGGCGTTCTGATCGGTCTACGCTGCCCGTATGTCTGATGCCCCCCGCCCGCACGGCGCCGACAGCGAGGTCGGCCGGCTCCGGACGGTGATGCTGCACCGTCCCGGCAACGAGCTCAAGCGGCTCACCCCCCGCAACAACGACAAGCTGCTGTTCGACGGCATCCCGTGGGTCAGCCGCGCGCAGGACGAGCACGACGCCTTCGCGCAGGCGCTGCGCGACCGGGACGTCGAGGTGCTCTACCTGACCGACCTGCTCACCGAGACGCTGCAGAGCGAGACCGCGCGTGAGCACGCGATCGCCGGCGCGATGGCGAACCTGCACCTCGGCGACACGCTCCGCACGTACCTCGCGCAGGCGCTGAGCGAGCAGAGCCCCGAGGAGCTGTGCGCGTTCCTCACCGCCGGGGTGCGCAACGACGAGGTCCGCGGCGGGCACGGCCTGGTGACCAGCCTGCTCACGCACGACGACTTCCTCATCGACCCGCTGCCCAACCTGCTGTTCACCCGCGACTCGAGCGTGTGGGTGCGCGACCGGGTGGCGATCACCTCCCTGGCGATGCCGGCCCGCGAGCGGGAGACCCAGCTGACCGAGCTGATCTACACCGAGCACCCGCGCTTCGCCGGCACCCCGAAGATCCACGGCTGGCAGCGCGAGCACGTCGAGGGCGGCGACGTGCTGCTCCTCGCGCCCGGTGTCATCGCGGTCGGCGTCGGGGAGCGGACCACGCCCGCCGGGGCCGAGCGGCTGGCGCGGCAGGTGTTCGGGGCGGACCTGGCGCACACGGTGCTCGCGGTGCCGATCGCCCAGGAGCGCGCCACCATGCACCTGGACACGGTCTGCACCATGGTCGACGTCGACAAGATCGTGATGTACCCGAACGTCGCGGACAGCCTGATGGCCCACGCCGTCACGATGCACGAGCGCAACGGCCACACCGACGCCGACCTGGTGCTCCAGGTGGCCGAGGCCGAGCCGTTCCTGGTGGCCGCGGCCAAGGCGATGAGCATCGACACGCTGCACCAGATCGACACGGGCCTGGACCCGGTGACCGCCGAGCGCGAGCAGTGGGACGACGGCAACAACACGCTGGCGATCTCGCCGCGGGTGGCGGTGGCCTACGAGCGGAACGTCGAGACGAACAGCCGTCTCGAGGAGGCCGGCATCGAGGTGGTCGCGATCAGCGGGTCCGAGCTGGGCTCCGGCCGGGGCGGGCCGCGCTGCATGTCCTGCCCGGTCTCGCGCGAGCCGCTCTAGCCCCGCTCGGCGGCGTCCGCTCAGGCGACGCCGAGCAGCCGCAGCACCGCGGTGGTCGCGGCGGCAGCGACCACGATGACCGGGAACGGCGCGCGCCGGACCGCGAGCACCCCGGCCACGAGCACGCCGGCGGGCCGGGCCAGCCCGGCGAACTGCTGGCCGACCATCAGCGCCGACGTCGCGACGAGCGCGACGAGCAGCACCACCGCGGCGTCGGAGAGCAGCTGCTCGACCCGCGGCGGCAGCTCGACCCGGTGCCGGGCCACCGGTCCGGCGACCCGGAAGGCGAACGTCCCGGCGGCCAGCGCCAGGATCGCGACGAGCGGCATCATCGGCTCCTCTCCAGGTCGAGCGGCTCGGGCGACGGCTCCTGCGACCGACGCCCTGGACGACGTACGGCGACCGCGAGCCCGAGCAGGGCGACGAGCACCGGCAGACCCGGGGGCAGGAAGGGCGTGGTGGCGACCGCGAGCACCGCGCCGACCGCGGCGGCGAGCCGGGTCCGCGACGTCGACAGCGACGGCACCACCAGGGCCACGAGCACCGCCGGGAACGCCGCGTCGAGCCCGAACGCGTCGGTGTCCGCGACCAGCCGGCCGGCGAACGCGCCCGCCACGACGGCGAGGTTCCAGCACCCGAACAGCGCCACCGCGCACACCCAGAACGCGGCGCGCCGACGGTCCGGGTCGTCGTGCCGGATCGCGAACGCCACGGACTCGTCCGTGGTCAGGTGCGCGCCGACCAGCCGGGTCCGCCAGCGGGTGCCCAGCACGTCGGCCACCGCGAACCCGAACGGCAGCAGCCGGGCGTTCAGCACCAGCCCGGCGACCACGGCGGCGAACGCGCTGCCCCCGGCCAGCACCACGCCGACCGCCGCGAACTGCGCTCCCCCGGCGAACACCACGACCGACAGCAGGACGGGTACCCACCAGGCCAGCCCGCCCGAGACGCTGATCGCGCCGAAGGACGCGCCGACCAGGACGTCGGCGACGCAGACCAGCGCGATGTCGCGCGCGGTCCGCCGGTCCAGGCCGGCCGGGAGTGTTCGCCAGATCGAACGCATGTCCACTAGGCTGGACGTGACGACGCCTGTTCGTCAAGTCGAACGTATAGACCGATGGAGCGAACATGGCCGAGACCGGCACGCCGATCGCGGTGATCGCCGCCTCCCTGCGCCGCGAGCGCGAACGGCTCGGGCTGTCGCAGTCCGAGCTCGCCAAGCGGGCCGGGATCGCCAAGTCCACGCTGTCCCAGCTCGAGGCCGCCGCCGGCAACCCCAGCGTCGAGACCATCTGGGCACTGAGCGTGGCGCTCGGGGTGCCGTTCAGCCGGCTCGTCGAGGCGCCCCGCCAGGTGGTGCGGGTGATCCGGGCCGGCGAGGGGCCGGTCGTGCACGCCGAGCGGGCGACGTACACCGCGACGCTGCTGGCCTCGAGCCCGCCGCACGCCCGGCGCGACGTCTACCGGATCCAGGCCGAGCCCGGACAGCCGCGGGTGTCGGACCCGCACGGCGCCGGCGTCACCGAGCACGTGGTGCTGAGCAGCGGTCGGGCGCTGGTCGGGCCGGTCGACGACCCGGTGGAGCTGCTGCCCGGCGACTACCTGAGCTACCCCGGCGACGAGCCGCACGTGTTCAAGGCACTGGTCCAGCACACCACCGCGGTCCTGGTCTCGGAACACATCTGACCCAGGCGCCCCAGGAGCCCCAGGTGGCGCGCATCCGGATTCCGCGGTGAACACCGCCTGCCGGGACGGATTCCGTCGTGAGACATAGGCGGGACGGCGGTTAAATGGAAACCCGGCCGTTGCTGACGGGGGATACAACAACGACCGGGCAACGACTAATGTACGGGGTCGTTGAGCACTTGATCAACATCTCGCCGAGAATATGACCCAGAACACCCCGGTTTGACCGTGCCGGTCCAGCCCACCTGACCAGACCGGGTCCGAGCCATCCGGGTGAGCCCCGGTTGCCCTGGGCCGGCGCGTATCGGCCCGGTCAGCGCAGGGTCAGCTGCCGGTTGGCCAGGCCGTTGCGCGCCGCCCGCTCGTCGGGGGTCAGCGGGGAGGCGTCGGCCAGCGCCTCCTCGAGGTCGCGGTGCAGCCGGGCCACCGGCTCCTCGAGCACCGCGGCGCCCGTGCCGGACGGCAGGTCCCACACGGGCACCAGGACGCCGTGCGCGCGGAACATCCCGACGAGCCGCGACCCCTCCGCGAGCACGTCCCGACCCGCGGCGTGCAGGCGGGCCAGCGCGTCGAGGAGCGGCTCCTCGTCGTACGGCAGCACCCAGCGCAGATGCTCCCGCGTGCCCACGTCGGTCCAGTAGGCCGCCTCCACCGAGTCGAGCCGCACGCTCGGGTGCGCGGCGGCGTTCGCGGACTCCAGCGAGGCGGCGACCGAGCCGTCCGGGTCGTCCACGTCGGCCACCCAGTAGCCGAAGCCGTCGTGCACGGTCACCTCAAGCGGCGCGTCGGTGACCAGGTCCTGCAGCCGCGGGCCCGCTCCCGGGTCGTCGGTCAGGCCGATGACACCCGCACCCGGCTCGGCCTCGAGCGCCTTGAGCAGCACGGCCGCGAGGTCGCGGCTGGGGTCGCCGAAGCCGTGCTGGACCTGCAGCCCGAGCCAGACGGAGCCGTCGTCCCGGGCGAGGGCGGGCGCGGCCATCGGGAGCAGCGAGCACAGCTGGACGGTACGGCCGTCGGCGACGCCGTCCTTGAGCGTCAGCGGGGCCGTGGCGGCGGCGACGATCTCGCGCATGGCGATCAGGTCGCACTCGCCGGCGAGGCCCGCGAACGGCCGCGCGACGTACGTCGGGACGGGGCCGGCGGCGCTGCCGTGGCAGGCCTTGTACCGCCGGCCGGAGCCGCACGGGCACGGCTGGCGCGGACCGACCTCGGCGGTGCCGTCCGCGGGGCCGCCGGCCGGGGCGTGCGCAGCGGCGGTGCGGGCCTTGACGCGCGACTTCTTACCCATGGCGCACGAGCCTAGCCAGGGACGCGCGGGGCGCCGGGTGCGGCCTGGGCGAGAGGAGCTCTCAGAGGTCGAGCAGGGCGTGCACGGTGGTCCGCGAGCCGGTGCGCTCGCTCCACCACTCCAGGGCGAGGGTCTCGACGATGGCCATCCCGCGCCCGGCGAGAGCGGAGGAGGGGGCGTTCACCTTGTGGGGGCGGGTGCTGCTGCCGCCGTCGGTGACGCTCAGGTCGAGGCCGCGCGGCTCCAGGACCCAGGAGACGTGGATCTGCCCGTCGGAGAGGGGCGTCGCGTGCCGGACGGAGTTGGCCACCAGCTCGGAGATGACGACGCGTGCGTCCTCGACGGCCTCGCCCGACCCACCGTTCTCGTTCATCCACGTCTTCAGGCGCTGACGCGCCACCGAGACAGACGAGGGCGTGAAGGGGAGACTCATCGTGATGGGCGCACGCACGAAGCTGCTCGCCACGGTAGTCCTCACAACGATCTCGACGTCACCTGCTCGGCCCTGAGCATGCCCGGTGGCCCCGGTGTCAAACACCTGACGGCGTGGCGTGTGTCTCAGTCCGGCAGGTGGAGCGCGGACGGGCCGTTGAAGTGGTCCAGCGCCATCCCGGGGTCGTCGGTGATCACCGCCTCGACGCCGAGCCCGGCGCACAGGTCGAGGTCCTCGGGCGTGTTC
>DASTGV010000319.1:0-6247 GCA_035718765.1 Nocardioidaceae bacterium | reverse complement strand
TTCACCCCGGCGACGAGCAGGGCGACGTCGGGGCGCATGGCCAGGGCGCGGTCGAGCTGGGTGGCCCGGACCTCGTGGGAGGTCTGCCCGCGGACCGCGAGGTTGGCGTAGAGCAGGCCCGGCTCGACCTCCGCCAGCCGGCGGGCGAAGCGGTCGGCCCACCCGACGTACACGTCGCCGGGCCCGGGGTCCATCAGGCCCTCGACGGTGCTGTCGCCCAGGGCGACGAGTCGGGTGGTCACGCGGTCATTGTGCCGAGCAGCCTCGAGCCGACCGGCACCGGTGGTCAGCGCCGGATCAGGACCAGGCGCCGACGCCTGCGCGGCGCGGTGGTCTCGTCCTCGGCGGCCGTGCGCTGGGCGGGGATCGGGATGCCCTGCTTGGCGAACCAGCACTCCCGGCACCACGCCACCGGGCGTAGGTTGACAGAGCGGAAGAACGCCTCGTCGGCGGAGACCGGCCGCTGGCACGTGTCGCAGGAGAAGCGCATCGAGACCCCGTCTCGCCGGGGAGAGGCCCCACGCCTCCCATGACCAGGACCAGCATGGCCCATTCGGGCCGAAGGTCAAGGTAAGTGGACCCAACCCGGGCCGCGTGTCCACCTTGGTAAGCCACTCATCTGGCGGAAATTCGGACAAATCGCAAGTGCGTGCGTGATGCTGGTGTGTCGACAGCCGAGTCAGGGACCGATCTTGGGGGTGGCCGTGGCCGCAGACGGGGGAGCCGGCTCGTCCCGTGGTTTCACGCGCACGGGCGTGGTGGCCTCGGCGCTCGGCGCGCTCTTCCTGCTCTGGCTGCTCAGCGACCTCGGCGGTCCCCGGACGCGGACGGTCGTCAGCGACCTGGTCTTCGTCGTGGCGCCGCTGTTCCCGACCTGGACCTGCTGGCGTGCGCACCGCCGCGACGGCAGCCGCCACACCGGCTGGTGGTGGCTCGCGGCCGGCTGCCTGACCTGGGCGGCGGGATCGGCGCTGTTCGCCTACCACGAGCTGGCCTACGGCGAGGTGCCGCGCATCCCGTCGCCGGCGGACCTCGGCTACATCGGCTACGCCCTTCCGGTCGCGGTCGGCATCCTGCGGTTCCCGCGGGCGCCGGGCACCGTCTGGTCGCGCTGGCGCTCCGCCCTCGACAGCCTGGTGATCGCCGGCTGCCTGCTGCTGACCAGCGCGCTGCTGGTCCTCGACCCGGTCCTCGACGCCACCGACCTGACCGCCACCCGGGTCGTCGCGCTGGCCTACCCGCTGGCGGACGTGCTCGTCGCCTCGATCGTGCTCGCCCGGTGCGTCGTGCTGCCCGACACCCGGCGGATGGTCTGGGTGCCGCTGAGCCTGGGCCTGCTGACCTTGTCCGCCACGGACAGCGTGTACGTCGCGCGGAGCTTCCGGGGCCAGTTCACGCCCGGTGGGCCGCTGGACCTCGGCTGGTACGTCGCGTTCGCGCTCGTCGGCCTCGCTGCGACCGCGCCGGCCGTGGCGACGCCGCGGCGGGACCTCGCGGCCGCCGGGCAGACGACCGGCTTCGCGCGGCAGCTGTTCCCGTCGCTGGCGATCGGCCTCGCCGTGGTCACGTGCGTGCTGGACCCGTGGGCCCTGACCCGGCACCACCACTGGTGGCTGCTCGTGCCGGTCGGGGTGGCGGTCGGGCTGCGCCAGCTGGTGGTGGTCGCGGACCAGGTCACCCTGGCTCGCGACCTGTCACAGGCGGTGGACCGTCGTACGGCGGAGCTCCGGCACCGCGAGCAGTGGTGGCAGGACATCGTGCAGAACCTCACCGACGTCGTCATGGTGGTCGACGCGAGCGGCACCGTCGTCTACTGCAGCCCCTCGGTGAACACCGCCCTCGGGCACATGCCCCTGGTGAAGCACGCCGGGGAGCTCGAGACCCAGGTCCACGAGGCCGACCACGACCGGGTGCTGGCGATCATCACGCCGGTCGTCCTGGGTGAGGCGCGGCACGGGTTCGTGGAGTGCCGGATCAAGCGGGCCGACGGCAGCTACGGGTGGTTCGAGGTGTCCGCGGTCGGGCAGCTGTCCGAGCAGGCCCTCGAGGGGGCGATCCTCACCCTGCACGACGTGAGCGAGCGGCGTGAGCTCACCAACCGGCTCATGCACCAGGCCCACCACGACACGCTCACCGGGCTGCCGAACCGCGCCCTGCTGACGCAGCGCATCGACGAGGCCCTCCGGCGGCGCGACCGGGCCTTCGGACTGCTCCTGCTCGACCTCGACGACTTCAAGGTCATCAACGACCGGCACGGCCACGCCTCCGGCGACGTGGTGCTCACCGTGATCGGCCAGCGGCTGACCGGGCTCGTGCGCGCGGGGGACACCGTCGCCCGGCTCGGCGGGGACGAGTTCGCCTACCTGGTGCACGGCAGCGCTGCGGAGCTCCGGGCCGTCGCCGAGCGGCTCGTCGAGGCCATCGAGCAGCCGGTGGCGGTGGGCGGGCGGCGCTTCCACGTGCGCACCAGCATCGGCATCGTGCTCGCCGGGGACGGGGACGCCGAGAGCGCCCAGTCCCTGATGTCGCACGCGGACATCGCGCTGTACGAGGCGAAGGCCCGCGACAAGGGCGGGATCGTGCTGATCGCCGGCGCCGAGCGTGACGACGCCGCGAAGCAGGTGCACCTGCGCGAGCAGATCGCCCAGCCGGACCTCGACCAGTTCACGGTGGTCTACCAGCCGATCGTCGACCTGGTCACCGGCCAGCTGCGCGGCGTGGAGGCGCTGCTGCGCTGGGAGCACCCGGACCTCGGCCCGGTGCCGCCGGACGTGTTCATCCCGATGGCCGAGCACGGCGGCGCGATCCAGGGCCTGGGCTGGCACGTGCTCGAGCTCTCCTGCCGGCAGCTGGCCCGCTGGCGGGAGGAGTCCCCGGACCACCGGCTGGCCATCGGCGTCAACGCCTCCGTCCGCCAGCTCGACGAGCCCGGCTTCGCCCAGCGGGTGTTCGCCCTCATCGCGCTGCATGGTGTCGAGCCCGACCAGATCGTGCTGGAGCTCACCGAGCAGGCCCTCGCCGTGGACTTCGACAGCGTCGCCGCCGTCGTGGCCGAGCTGCGCGCCGGCTCGGTGTCCGTCGCGGTCGACGACTACGGCACCGGGTACTCCTCGCTGCGCTACCTGGACCGCTTCGACGCGGACGTGGTGAAGATCGACCGGAGCTTCGTGGCCAACGTCGTCGACAGCGTGCACACCCAGAAGATCGTCCGCTCGGTCATGCACATGGCCGAGTCGCTCGACCTCCAGTCGATCGCGGAGGGGATCGAGACGCCCGAGCAGCTCGAGACCGTGCGGGCCCTCGGCTGCGAGCTCGGCCAGGGCTACCTCTTCTCGCGCCCGGTGCCCGCCGCGGAGATCAGCCGGATGCTGGCGCGGGCCGCCTGTGGCGACACGTTCCTCGGTGGTGCGGTCGCCCTCGAGCCGGCCGGCTGAGCCGCTACCCGAGCGAGCGCGGGTCCGCGGGTACGTCGACCGCGTGCTCGCGCAGCCAGACGAGCGGGACCACGTCGAGGGTGCGCTCGTTGGTGGACGCCAGCACGACCGGGGCGGCCACCCCGTCCTCGTACGCCTGCCGCCACCGCGCCGCGACGACGCACCACCGGTCCCCGGGCCGCAGACCGGGGAAGCTCCACTCCGGGCGCGGCGTGGTCAGGTCGTTGCCGACGGAGGCCTGGTGCTCCAGGAACTCCGCGGTCATCACCGCACAGACGCCGTGCACGCCGATGTCCTCGGGCCCGCACGTGCAGGAGCCGTCGCGGTAGAAACCGGTGACCGGGTCGGTGCCGCACGGCTCCAGGTCCTCACCCAGCACGTTCCGCTCGCTCATGGCCCCAGCGTGACACGTCGGCCGCCGAATCCGCTGTTCTCGCCCCGAACCCCAGATCCGCACGTATCGTCTGAATTCGGACATCGACCAGGGAGGCGGGATGGGCAAGCACTCGGCGGACACGACCCTGTCGTCGCGGCTGCCCACCGTCGGTGAGCTGCTGGAGATGCTGCCGGACGGGTGGCTGGCCGTGCCCGGCCTGCACGCGGTCGTCCCGGAGCTCGCCGGGGCCGACGAGGTCGTGGTGGGCCCCGGGGGCATCTTCGTGGTCGTGGCCCCGGAGTGGGTCGGCCCGTTCACGGTGGAGGGCGACGTGGTGACCGCCAACGGCGTCACCCGGGAGCGCGAGGTCGAGGCGTGCCTCGACACCGCCGTGGCGGTGGCCACCCTGGCCGGCACCTACGCCGAGTGGATCGTGCCCGTCCTGTGCGTGACGAGCGAGGAGCTGCTGCTGGACTGGGCGATGGAGGCCCGCATCTGCAGCCTGGCCAGCCTCCTGGACGCGCTGACCGACGCGCCGGTCGTGCTCCCGCCCTCGCACGTGAACCACGCGGCCCACGTCCTGCGGACCGCGTGCGTCCCGCAGCCGGAGCCCGAGCCGGTCGTCGCGCTGCCTCCGCGCCCCGAGCCCCGGCTCGCGCCGGAGCCCCAGCCGGAGCCTGAGCCCGAGATGCAGCCGGTCGCACCGGCCCCGGCGGACGAGCAACCGGCCGAGGGGGGCTCGTCCCGCAGCCGTCGGGTGGCCGCGGCGCTGGCCGCCGCGGAGGCGACCGCCGCCCAGGTGGCCGCCGACGCGGCCGCGCGCGGCGAGACGCCCCCCAAGCCGAAGAAGAGGTCCGAGCAGGGGCCGTCCCGGGTCCGCTCGCTGCTCGCGCTGCTGGTCGCCGCCGCGGTGGTCGGGGTGCTGGCGCTGAACGGACCGCGCCTGGTGCCGGCCCTGCGCGGCGTCTACGACCAGATCAACGGGGCCCCGGCCTGCGTGCCGGCCGGCGCCGGCAAGGCGCAGACGATGACCACCGAGACCAAGCCGGTCCGGGTGCCCCGGACCGACAAGCACGGCAGGCCGCTGAGCAAGGCGGCGCGCGCCAAGGCGCGCAAGAAGGCGGCCGTGCGGGCGAGACGGCTGGCGCTCAGGCAGGTGTCCGCGCCGGCGCTGGAGGCTGCTGCCTGCTGAGGTCGTCGCCCGGTCCGGCCCGGGGACGTAGCGTTCTCGCATGCCCGCCCTGGTCGACCGCGTCGACGACTTCCAGCAGCGGCACCCGGTCGTGGCGGTGCCGCTCGCGGTCACGTACAAGTTCTTCGACGACCAGGGCAACTACCTCGCCGCCACGATCACCTACTACGCGTTCGTCGCGATCTTCCCGCTGCTGCTGATCGCCTCGTCGGTGCTCGGCCTGGTGCTGCGCGGCAACCCCGAGCTGCGCCATCAGCTGCTCAGCTCGGCGCTGAGCCAGTTCCCGATCGTCGGGACCCAGCTCGGGGCACCCCAGGGTCTGCAGGGCAGCGCGTCCGCCGTCGTGGTCGGGGCGCTGACCGCGCTGTACGGCGTGCAGGGGCTCGGGCTCGCGGCCCAGAACGCCGTCAACGTCACCTGGGCGGTGCCGCGCAACAGCCGGCTCAACCCGATCGTCAGCCGGGCCCGCACGTTCGCGGCGATGGTGGTGGCCGGGCTGACCGTCCTGGTGATCGCGACACTGTCCAGCGCCGCCAGCCACCTCAGCGTCTTCGGGGGCGAGGCGCACACCGGGCTCCGGCTGCTGTCCGGCGCGGCCTCCGTGGCCGTCAACGCGGTCGTCCTGAGCGTCCTGATGAAGCTGTCCACGCCGCAGGACGAGAAGCTCCGCGAGGTGCTCCCGGGCGGGGTGACCGTCGCCGTGCTGTGGCAGCTGCTGCAGGCGCTCGGCGGCTTCTACGTGGAGCGGGTCGTGTCCCGGGTCAACGACCTCAATGCCGTGTTCGCGGTGGTCCTCGGCCTGATGGCGTTGATCTACATCGCGGCGGTGATGGCGGTCATCGGGCTGGAGCTGAACGTGGTGCTGACGCGACGGCTCTACCCCCGCGCGCTGCTCACGCCGTTCACCGACGAGGTGGACCTGACGGCCGCCGACCGCCGCGCCTACTCCGACTACGCGAAGGCCCAGCGGTACAAGGGCTTCCAGCGGGTCCGGGTGAGCTTCCGCAAGCGGTCGAAGGACGAGGAGCGACCGTCAGCCGAGCCGGCCGACGACGCGCCACGCAGCGAGAGTCCCGCGCCGCCCGAGGACCGCACCTCGGCCGACGAGGAGCGCTAGGACAGCCCGAGGATCACGCCGTCGTCGGTGAGGTCGATGTGGTCCGACGCCGGCTGCTTCGGCAGGCCCGGCATGGTCATCACGTCGCCGCACACCATCACCACGAAGCCGGCGCCCGCCGCGAGCCG
>DASTGV010000318.1:0-2166 GCA_035718765.1 Nocardioidaceae bacterium | reverse complement strand
GCCGCCGGCAAGGTGCCGCGGGACCGGATGAAGGAGCTCGAGGGCCGCATCCGCAAGGTGGAGCAGGCCATCCGCGGTGTCGAGGACGCCCAGTGGGCGCGCACCGACCCGGAGAAGTCCGCCCGCGCCGACGACATGGTCGCCAAGCTCGAGAAGGCGCTCGCCGACATCGAGGCGGACCTGGACAAGGCCCGGGCGGCCGGGAACGACAAGCTGGTCGCCGACCTGGAGGAGAACCTCGCGTCCCGCCGCTCGTTCCTGGAGATGGCGCGCCGCGCGTCGCAGGACTTCTCGGGCTAGACGGTCACCCGTCGGGGGCGCCGCCGGTCGAGGTGGTCCGAGCAGCCGGGCGGACGGGTCACTGGGCGAGCATGATCCCCACGAACAGCGTGGCGAGCGCGGTGAGGCCGGTGAGCGCGCCGAAGACCGCCATCGCCGTGCGCGACCCCGCTCGGGCGTGCAGGTAGGCCGTGACGCCGGAGGCGACCACCAGCGTGTACTTCACCATCAGGGTGTGCTCGTAGGCCGGTCCCTTGTCGCCCTCGGCCAGCACGTTCCAGATGCCGGTCAGCACCAGGACCCCGAACGCCGGCCAGGCGATCCGGTTGAACGCGTTGGCGGCGGCCTTCGGCACGTCCGTCCCGGCCGCGCGCAGCGCCGGGACCAGGGCGGCCAGGGTGATCTGGCCGCCGACCCAGACGGTGGCGGCCAGGACGTGCAGGAAGAGACGGAGCGTCTCCAGGTCGACAGGGGTCACGCCGCCCAAGCCTGCCAGGGCGGCGTCGGCCCACCCGCGGCAGGGCACACCCGCTCCGGGTCCGGCAGCCGGTCGGGGGCTACTGGGTGACCCGGTAGGCGTCGAAGACGCCGTCCACCGAGCGCACGGCCTTCAGCACGTGCCCGAGGTGCTTGGGGTCGGCCATCTCGAAGGTGAACCTGCTCTTGGCGACCCGGTCGCGGGTGGTCTGCAGGGTCGCCGCGAGGATGTTCACGTGCACGTCGGAGAGCACCTTGGTGATGTCCGACAGCAGCCGGTTGCGGTCGAGCGCCTCGACCTGGATGTTCACCAGGAACATCGACTGCGCGGTCGGCGCCCACTCCACCTCGACGAGCCGCTCCGGCTGCGAGGTCAGGCTCTGCGCGTTGGTGCAGTCCGACCGGTGCACCGAGACCCCGGCGCCGCGGGTGACGAACCCGAGGATCGGGTCGCCCGGCACCGGCGTGCAGCACTTCGCGAGCTTGACCCAGACGTCCGAGAGCCCCTTGACGATGACGCCGGCGTCGCCGCCCGTGGGCCGCTTGAGACGCGCGTCGGTGGTGATCGTGACGCCCTCGGCGAGGTCCTCGGCGGCCCCCTCCTCGCCGCCGAACAGGTCGATGACCCGGCGTACGACGGTCTGGGCACCGATGTTGCCCTCGCCGACCGCCGCGTAGAGCGCGGACACGTCCGCCAGCCGCATCTCCGCCGCGACGGTGGTCAGCGTCTCGTGGGTGAGCAGCCGCTTGAGCGGCTGGTTCTCCTTGCGCATCAGCCGGGCGATCTGGTCCTTGCCGTGCTCGATGGCCTCCTCGCGGCGCTCCTTGGTGAACCACTGGCGGATCTTGTTGCGGGCCCGCGGCGAGGCGACGAAGCCGAGCCAGTCGCGGCTCGGGGCGGCGTTCGGCGCCTTGGACGTGAACACCTCGACGACGTCGCCGTTGTCGAGCTTGGACTCCAGCGGCACCAGCCGGCCGTTCACCCGGGCGCCGATCGTGTGGTGGCCGACCTCGGTGTGGATGGCGTAGGCGAAGTCGACCGGTGAGGAGCCGGCGGGCAGCGCGATGACGTCGCCGCGCGGGGTGAAGACGTAGACCTCGGAGGAGTTGATCTCGAAGCGCAGCGACTCCAGGAACTCCCCGGGGTCCTCGGTCTCCTGCTGCCAGTCCAGCAGCTGCCGCACCCAGGCCATGTCCCCGCTGCCGTCGACCAGGCTGCGGTCGGTGTCCTTGCCGGAGCGGACGTCCTCCTTGTACTTCCAGTGCGCCGCGATGCCGTACTCCGCGCGGCGGTGCATCGAGAAGGTCCGGATCTGCAGCTCGACGGGCTTGCCCTGGATGCCGATCACGGTGGTGTGCAGCGACTGGTACATGTTGAACTTCGGCATCGCCACGAAGTCCTTGAACCGG
>DASTGV010000317.1:0-4141 GCA_035718765.1 Nocardioidaceae bacterium | reverse complement strand
CGTTCGTGCCGTCGACACCGTTCGTGCCGTCGACGCCGTTGGTCCCGTCGACGCCGTCCTTGCCCTTGAGCGAGTCGAGCCACTCGGCCTCGGTGCCGTTGAAGCCGTTGGCCACCGCCACGTCGTACGCCGAGGCGCCGTCCTTGCCGTCGGCACCGTTCGTGCCGTCGAGACCGTTCGCGCCGGGAGCGCCGTCGAGACCGTCCTTGCCGGGAGCACCGTCGAGACCGTTGGTCCCGTTGGTGCCGTTGAGACCGTCCGCGCCGTCGTCGCCCTTCGCGCCCCGGGCGCCGGTCGCGCCGGTGTCGCCCTTGTCACCCTTGGCGCCGGTGGCACCGGTCGCACCCGTGGCGCCGGCCGGGCCGGGAACGCCGAGGACCGCCTGGAGGCTCTTGGACAGGTCCCACTTGTTGACGGAGCCGTTCAGGATCTGCCGGCTCTGGACCGAGCCCCAGCGCAGGTCCTTGGACGCGATGCTGTGGTCGCGGATCTGCAGCGAGCCGATCTGGCCGGCCGCGGCGGCGCCACCCACGCCACCGACAGCAGCGAGAACGGCAGCACCGGCGACGACGGCGCCGGCGCGAGACTTGAAGTTGTGCACCATGTGCGGGTTCCTCCCCTGACGGCCACTCTCCCTGCGAGAGGGCCATGGCAGGAGCATGTCGGGCTTGTCCGGTTTCTCCGGCAAGAAATCCGGCGACCTCGGTCATCCGCAGGACAGGTGTGGCCGATCGGGCGAACCGGACAGCCACACGCGTCATGCTTGAAAGTAAAAGTGATGCGGGTCGCACTAGCGGCCTGTAGCCCGGACGGCGCGTTGGTACAGCGCCCGGTACGTCCGGCCCGACGGGGGTCAGGGAACGACCCGGAGCGGGACCGGGTGCGCGTGGTCGGACAGCGTGGCCACCTGCTGAGGCGAGGCCCGCCAAGCGTCCGTGGGGGCGGGCAGCACCGCCTCGACGACCGCCGTGCCGAGCGCCCGCAGCTCCTCCGTGTGCGCCCCGCGCGGCAGGTAGACCCGCTGCACGTTCGGCGACAGCCAGGCCGCCGCCAGCCCGAGCGTGCCCTGGGAGATGCACAGCGTGCTCGCCTCGGTGAGGGTGGCCAGGTCGGCGCGCAGGTCGTCGGAGACCTGCACCCGCACGGGCACCCCGTGCCGGCGACCCCACTCCTCCAGCGGCCCCAGCAGCGGGTGGACCCGGTCCTGGCAGACCAGCCGCACCGCGCGCGGCGCGGCGTCGGCCAGGGCGGCGGTGTAGTAGGCCAGGGACGGCGGCCAGTAGTCCGGGTGCGGGTCCGCGCCGAACACGTCGCCGGAGCGCAGGTGCACCACCATCTCCCCCGGCGTGGCCGGGCCCGGACGGTCGGCCTCGGTCACGTCGAAGAGGTCCCGCAGCCCCCGGATCAGGTGCGGCCGCCGGAACGGCTCGCGGAGACCGAGCGGCTGGGGGTAGAAGTAGTGGCCGACCAGCGCGGGGCGCTTGAACGGCTGGCCGAGGCGTAGCGCGACCCCGGCGACCGTCCCGCTGCGGAACCACGGCAGCGGCGGCCCGGAGATAGCCGGCACCCCCCGCTCCTCGGCGAACGCGAGCGCGTGCAGCAGCTGGTAGACCATGTTCCCGAAGTTGTGCCAGCTGCGGATCCGCAGGGTCGCCAGTGTCTCCGGGGTCTCGGGACCGGGCGCCCGGACGACGTACTGGGCGCGCTGCCACGGCCGCTCGCCGAACTGCGCGCCCGCGCAGAGCTCCGGATCGAGCCCGTAGCGCTCGGCGAGCGCGGGGCCGACGTCGAACTGCATCGGGCGGGCTACTCCCACTCGATCGTGCCGGGCGGCTTGCTGGTCACGTCGACCGTCACCCGGTTGATCTCGCGCACCTCGTTGGTGATCCGCGTGGAGATGGTCTCGATCACGTCGTAGGGCAGCCGGGCCCAGTCGGCGGTCATCGCGTCCTCGGAGGTGACCGGCCGCAGCACCACGGGATGTCCGTAGGTGCGTCCGTCGCCCTGGACGCCGACCGAGCGGACCTCCGCCAGCAGCACCACCGGGAACTGCCAGATCTCGCGGTCGAGCCCGGCCCGGGTGACCTCCTCGCGGGCGATCGCGTCGGCCTCGCGCAGGATCTCGAGCCGGTCGTGGGTCACGTCGCCGACGATCCGGATGGCCAGGCCGGGCCCCGGGAACGGGTGCCGCCACACCAGGTCGGCGGGCAGGCCGAGCTGCTCGCCGACCAGCCGCACCTCGTCCTTGAACAGGGTGCGCAGCGGCTCGACGAGCTCGAACTCGAGGTCCTCGGGGAGACCGCCGACGTTGTGGTGGGACTTGATGTTGGAGGTGCCGGCGCCGCCGCCGGACTCCACGACGTCGGGGTACAGCGTGCCCTGCACCAGGAAGTCGACCCGCTCGCCCCGGGCGGCGGCGTCCCCCATGATCTCGATCTCGGCCGCCTCGAAGACCCGGATGAACTCGCGGCCGATGATCTTGCGCTTCTCCTCCGGGTCGCTCACGCCGGACAGCGCGTCGAGGAAGCGCTTCTGGGCGTCGACGACGTGCAGCGAGACACCGGTCGCGGCCACGAAGTCGCGCTCGACCTGCTCGGCCTCGCCCTTGCGCAGCAGACCGTGGTCGACGAAGACGCAGGTCAGCCGGTCGCCGATCGCGCGCTGCACCAGGGCGGCGGCCACGGCGGAGTCGACCCCGCCGGAGAGCCCGCAGATCGCCCGGCGGTCGCCGATCTGGGTGCGGATCGCCTCGATCTGCTCCTCGACGATGTTGACCATCGTCCAGGTGGGCCGGCAGCCCGCGATCTCCAGCAGGAAGTGGCTGAGCACCTGCTGGCCGTGCTCGGTGTGCATCACCTCGGGGTGCCACTGCACACCGGCGAGCCGGCGGTCGAGGTCCTCGAAGGCGGCGACCGGGGTGTCCGCGGTCGAGGCGAGCACGTCGAACCCGGCCGGCGCCGCGACGACCGAGTCGCCGTGGCTCATCCACACCCGGTGCTGCCGGGGCACGTCGGCCAGCAGGGTGCCGCCGTCCACGACCTCGACCGGGGTCCGGCCGTACTCCGAGCGGCCGGTCCGGCGTACCTCGCCGCCGAGGTTGAGGGCCATCGCCTGGAAGCCGTAGCACATGCCGAAGACCGGGACCCCGGCCTCGAACACGGCGGCGTCCACGTTGGGGGCGCCGGGCTCGTACACCGAGCTCGGGCCGCCGGACAGGATGATCGCCTTGGGGCCGCGCGCGAGCATCTCGGCGACCGGCATGGTGTGCGGGACGATCTCGGAGTAGACGCGGGCCTCGCGGACCCGGCGGGCGATGAGCTGGGCGTACTGCGCCCCGAAGTCGACGACGAGGACGAGGTCGTGGTCGGTCACTGTGCGGTCACGGCACCTTTCCGGAGGGCTGGGAGTGGGCCGGTGAAGGCCGCAGTCTAGCGGCCGTGGCGCCGGCAAAATCCTCACGATCACGCCCCACGGACGCGGCGCCCGTCCTAGGGTCGGGCAGCAGCCCCCTGACCTCCACGGACCGCGGAGACGGCGCATGACCCTGACCGGTGCGGCAGTCCCCCGGACGCGTCTGCAGTTCGGTGTCCTCGGCCCCCTGTCGGCGTCGCTCGACGGGGTCGAGATCGGTCTCGGCGGCCGCCGGCAGCGGGCGGTGGTCGCGGTGCTGCTCATCGCACGCGGCCAGCAGGTCGGCACCGAGCGGCTGCTGGACGCCCTCTGGGAGGGCGAGCCGCCGCCCAGCGGTGCGGCCAGCCTCCAGTCCTACGTCTCGCACCTGCGCCGGGCCCTCGAGCCGGACCGGCCGGCCCGCACCCCCAGCCAGGTGCTGGTCAGCGGTCCGGCCGGCTACGCCATGCCGGTCGGCGAGGACGACGTGGACGCCTGGCGCTTCGAGCGGCTGGTCGACCGGGCGGCCGCGGCCCCCGACCCGGTCACCCGGCTGCGGCTGCTGCGCGACGCGCTGGCGCTGTGGCGCGGCCCGGCCCTGGCGGAGTACGCCGGCCAGGAGTGGGCCGACTCCGAGGCCCGCCGGCTCGAGGAGGTCCGCGAGGTCGCGCGCGAGCAGCTGCTGGCGGCCCGGCTGGACAGCGGCGAGACCGCGATGGTCGTGCCCGAGATCGAGGCGCTGCTCGCGGAG
>DASTGV010000316.1:0-7608 GCA_035718765.1 Nocardioidaceae bacterium | reverse complement strand
GACCTTGACCTTCGCGGTGCGGCAGCCGTGGCTCGCCCGCACGACCGCCGCCGCCTGCTCGGGGCCGACGGCGGGCACCGTCACGTTGACCGGGACTCGCTCGCGCAGCGGGGCGGGCCAGCCGACGTCCGCGGCCTCTCGGGCGGCGGCCAGCCAGGGGGCCGCGACGGTCGCGTCGTACTCCAGGAACGGGCTGAACTCGCCCCATCCCGCGTCCCCGAGCAGCAGCATCCCCTCCCGCACGGTGATCCCCCGGAAGCGGGTCCGCATCGGGATCGAGAACACGACTCCCGCCGAGCCGGGGATCACCCCGGCTCCCCGGCCGCGAGCCGCTCGACGCCGAGCCGGTCGACCTTGCCGTTGGCCAGCAGCGGCAGCGCGTCGACGTGCACGACGCGGCGCGGCGCCCACGCTCGGGGATGCTCGGCGGCGACCCACGCCCGGACGTCGTCGAGCGGCAGGTCGCCGACCAGCACCGCGACGACCAGCTGCCCCCACTCCTCGTCGGGCAGGCCCACCACCTCGGCGTCGCGCACGTCCGGGTGCGCACGGAGCCGGGCGGCGACCGCGGCCGTCGGGACGTTCACGCCGCCGCTGACCACGACGTCGTCGACGCGGCCGGTGACCTCGAGCAGCCCGTCGTGGTCGATGCGGCCGTGGTCCTGGGTGACGAACCAGTCGCCCTCCTTGGCCTGCGCGGTGAGGCCGGGCTGCCCGTCGTACCCGGTGAAGACGACGGGCCCGCCGATCCGCACCCGCGCGTCGGCGCCGACCTTGACCGCGACCCCGTCGAGGGGGCGGCCGTCGTAGACGCAGCCCCCGCAGGTCTCGCTCATTCCGTACGTCGCGACGACCCGCACCCCGGCCCCGAGGGCGCGGGCCCGCAGCGCCGGGTCGAGCCGGGCGCCGCCGACCAGGACGGTGTCGAAGCCGCGCAGCGCGTCACCGTCGAGCAGCCGGATCAGCTGGGTGGGCACCAGGGAGACGTACCGCCGCGGCCCGGTCATCGCGGCCGCCGCGTCCTCGAACGAGCCGGCCTGCACGACCGGCTCTGTGCCCGCGCGCACGGACCGGAACAGCACCTGCAGGCCGGCGACGTAGGCCGGTGGCAGGTTCAGCAGCCACTGGCCCGGCCCGCCGAGCCGCGCGTGCGTCGCGTCGGCGGAGGCGCGCATCGCGGACCGGGAGAGCAGCACCCGCTTGGGGGTGCCGGTCGAGCCGGAGGTCTCCACCGACAGCGGCGCGGGGTCGTCGGCCGCGTCCCAGTCCCGGAGCAGCGCCAGGATCTCGGCGGCGGTCCCGGCGACGGGTCGGAGGCTGGCCACGAGGCCTCACGCTATGCCTGCGAGAATCCGGGATCGTGACAGCCCCCGAGACCTCCCCCGGGCCCACCCCCGCCCAGTGGCTCGAGGGTGCCCGGCCCCGCACCCTGCCCGCGGCGGTGTCGCCCGTGCTGGCCGGCACCGGGGTCGCCGCCTACGTCGACCACGCGGTCTGGTGGAAGGCCGTGCTGGCGCTGCTCGTCGCGCTGGCGCTGCAGGTGGGCGTCAACTACGCGAACGACTACTCCGACGGCGTCCGCGGCACCGACGCCGACCGGGTCGGCCCGCTGCGGCTGGTCGGCTCGGGCCTGGCGTCGCCGGGGCAGGTGAAGACGGCCGCGTTCGCGTCGTTCGGGGTCGCGATGGTGCTCGGGCTGGTGCTCGTCGTGACGTCCGCGTGGTGGCTGCTGCTGGTCGGGGCGCTGTGCGTCGTGGCCGCGTGGTACTACACCGGCGGCTCGCGGCCCTACGGCTACCACGCCCTCGGCGAGGTGATGGTCTTCGTGTTCTTCGGGCTCGTGGCGGTGCTCGGGACGACGTACGTCCAGACCGGCACGGCACCGCTGGCCGCCTGGTTCGCCGCCGTCGGCGTCGGTTCGCTGGCCTGCGCGATCCTGGTCGCCAACAACGTCCGCGACATCCCCACCGACCGGGAGGCCGGCAAGCGCACGCTGGCGGTGGTGCTCGGGGACCGGCAGAGCCGCTACCTCTACGCGCTGCTGGTCTGGGTCGCCCTGGCCACGCTCCTCGGCCTGGCCATCACGACCTCCGCGGCGGCGCTGTGCGGCCTGGTCTTCGTGCTCCCGGCCGGCGCGGCCACCCTCCGGGTGCTCGGCGGTACGACGGGCCGCGGGCTCATCCCCGTGCTGCAGCAGACCGGTCTCGCCGAGCTGCTCTACGCGGCCGGCGTCTTCGTGGGCCTGCTGCTGTCGAGCTGACTCAGACCAGGCCCGCGACCCGCTTGATCATGTCGACACTGGGGAACTGCTCGTCCTCGATCTTGCTCAACAGCACCCGGGCGTAGCGCGGCAGCTCATCGGGGGTCAGCAGCGCCTCGATCTGGTTCATCATCGTGGGCGACGGGAAGGGGTCCTCGTCGACCTTGTGCAGCAGCTGGTTGACCAGCTCGGCCCGGACGTCGTACTCGCGGTCGGCCACGCGGCCCTCCTCGTGTCGTCGAAAGCACAGGTGTACCTCCAGCCTCGCATGTTCAAACGGGGGTCACCCGCCGGTGGACCAGCCCAGGTCCGGCCCGTAGCCGCTGCCGAGCACTCCCGGGGCCAGCGCGCTCCGCTCGGGACGGGTCGACGGCAGCACCTCGCGGCCGGAGCCGTCGACGACCCGCACCGCCACGTCCCGCCAGAGCGCCGCCCCCACCGTCCACGCGAGCTGCTGGCGCTGCACCCGCCAGCCCTCCTCCGACAGGTCGCACGTGGCGTTCCCGGCCGCGTCCGGCGGGAAGTCCGCCAGCGTCACCAGCACCGGGTCGCCGGGCTGGACTGCGGTCACGTCCGGTCCCGGCCGGCACGGGCCGGTCCACAGCGACTCGTGACCCTGCTCCGGCTCGTGGCGGAGCAACGCCCGGACCGCGGTCACGAGGGGGTCGTCGGCGGACGCACCGTCGACGTGCTCCGTCTGCGGGGTCACGCCGAGCCGGTGCGCGCCGGGCGTCTCGACGAAGTCGAACACCATGACCTGCACCGGGATCTCCCGCGCCTGCTCGGCGGTCATCTCGGGCTCCGGGCGGGCCGACCCGCAGCCCGAGAGGGTGACGAGCCCGGTGACCAGACCGCCGAGGAGAACGAGGGGTGCGCGCATGCCGCTCGGACGCACCGGACGGCAGACAGGTTCCGACCGCTCAGCGGGACGGCTCGACCCACGCCCCGGTGTCGTAGAACCGCTCCAGCGTCGCGGCGTACGGCGCGATGTCGAGGCCCTGCGTGGCGAGCCAGCCGTCGTCGTAGTAGGTGGAGGTGTAGCGCTCGCCGCCGTCGCAGAGCAGCGTCACCACGCTGCCGGCCTCGCCGGCCTCCCGCATCGAGGCGACCAGCCGCAGCGCGCCCCACATCGCCGTGCCCGTGGAGCCGCCGACCAGCCGGCCGGTGACCCGCGAGCACCACCGCATCGCGGCGATCGAGGCGGCGTCGGGCACGGACACCATCGCGTCCACGATGGTCGGCACGAACGACGGCTCGACCCGGGGCCGGCCGATGCCCTCGATCCGCGAGCCGCGGCCGGTGACGAAGCCGGGGTCGGCGGTCGCCCAGCCGTCGAAGAACGCGCTGTTCTCCGGGTCCACCACGCACACCCGGGTGTCGTGGCGCCGGTAGCGCACGAACCGGCCGATGGTGGCCGACGTGCCACCGGTGCCGGCGCCGACCACCACCCACGACGGGACGGGGTGCCGCTCCTGGGCCAGCTGCTCGAAGATCGACACGGCGATGTTGTTGTTGCCCCGCCAGTCGGTGGCCCGCTCGGCGTAGGTGAACTGGTCCATGTAGTGGCCGCCGGTCTCGTCCGCGAGCCGCCGCGCCTCGTCGTACATGGTGGCCGGGTCGTCGACGAGGTGGCAGCGGCCGCCGTGGAACTCGATCAGCTCGATCTTGCCGCGCGAGGTGGTGGCCGGCATGACCGCGACGAACGGCAGCCCGAGCAGCCGGGCGAAGTAGGCCTCGGAGACGGCGGTGGAGCCGGAGGAGGCCTCGATGACGGTGGTGCCCTCCTGGACCCAGCCGTTGCAGAGCGCGTAGAGGAACAGCGAGCGGGCCAGCCGGTGCTTCAGCGAGCCGGTCGGGTGCACCGACTCGTCCTTGAGGTAGAGGTCGACGTCCCAGCCGGACGGCAGCGGGAAGACGTGCAGGTGGGTGTCGGCCGAGCGGTTGCTGTCCGCCTCGACCTTGCGGATCGCCTCGTTGACCCAGGACCGGTCCTCGAGCCGGCGTTCCTCGCGGCAGCAGCCGCTCACTCGTCCTCCTTGGCGCGCGCCTGCTCGAAGCGTGCCGCCGCTGCCCTGGCGCGGGCGTCTACGCGGGCCGCGAACCGCTCGCGCTGGTGCCGCAGCAGGAAGTAGGACGCGACCCCGGAGGCCAGCGCCGCGAGCACCAGCGGCCACAGCACCGAGTTGACGCGCAGGGCCGCGAAGACCCCGAAGAAGACCAGGAGGGAGGCGAGGAACAGGCCGATCCTGGCGAGCGTGTAGACGACGAACTCCTTCACCCGGTCAGGGTAGTCGGCGTCCTTCGTGGACTTCCCGCGCGGCCTCTTGAAGACATGCCTACTCTGAAGTCGTGGGTAAGTTCCTGCTGGTCGTGATCGTGTTCGCGGCCCTCGTCTACGCCGTCTTCTGGATGATCGAGCGCCGTCGGGGCGGCGGGGGCGCCGCGCCCGGTCGACGTACTCCTCCGAAGCAGGCGCCGCGCTCGGTCGCGCCCGACGACGACGAGGACTTCCTGCGGGGGCTCAACCGGAGGCGGCGCGACCAGGACCAGCCGCCCGGCGACTGACCCGGCGGTCAGCGGCCGGCGTAGGAGTGCAGGCTCCCGCCGCCGAAGAAGAAGTTGATGCCCACGAAGTTGAACAGCAGCGAGGCGAACCCGACCAGGGCGATCGCCGCCGCGGCCTTGCCCTTCCAGCCGGCGGTCGCCCGGGCGTGCAGGTAGGCGGCATAGATCACCCACGTGATGAACGCCCACACCTCCTTGGGGTCCCAGTTCCAGTAGCTGCCCCAGGCGTACTCCGCCCAGATGGGCCCGGCGACCAGGGCCGCGAACGTCCAGATCGGGAAGCCGAACGCGTTGACCCGGTAGCCCACCCGCTCCAGCGACTCCACCGAGGGCAGCCGGCTGAGGTAGCCGCCCGGCCGCAGCCGGCCGCGCCGGGTGGCGCGGTCCTTGACGAGGAACAGCCCGAGCGCGAGCGCGCCGACCGCGAACGCACCGGACGCGACGACCGCCGCGAGGACGTGGATCACCAGCCAGTAGGAGTGCAGCGCGGGCACCAGCGGGCCGGCGTCGGTGTAGAGGACCAGCTGGTCGAGCATCAGCACGACGACCAGGAACCCGGTGACCACCACGCCCATCCAGCGCAGGTGGTAGCGCTTCATCAGCGCGAGGTACATGACGCTGACGCCGAAGGTGCCGGCCAGCGTGAACTCGTACATGTTGCCCCAGGGCACCCGGATCGGGTCGCTGGCGAGGCCCCGGCTGACCAGGCCCAGGAAGTGCAGCGCGCAGCCGAGCACCGTCAGCGCGAGCCCGATCCGGCCCCAGGTCTCGACCCGCAGCTCGGCATCACCCGCCGACGTGTCAGAACCTGGGGTGTCTGCAGCCGCCCCAGGTTCTGACAGGTCGGCAGCGCCGGTGGTGACCAGGACCCGCTCGTCCGCCGCGACGGTGGGCACGGGCAGCGAGCGGAGGAACACCCACTCGACGAGGTGGGCCAGGAACGCCAGCACGTAGACGATGGAGGCGAACATGATGGCGTTGTCGCTGAAGGCGGCGAACTGCGCGGTGCTCACGCGGGCGACTCCTCGTGCGGTGCGATGTCCGATGTCCTGATCGAGCGCTCGAGCTCGTCGACCTCGCCGGTGAGGTCACCCCCGGAGCTGCGGTCGAGGCCGGCCAGCTCGACCACGGTACGCCCGCGACCTGTGTCGTCGGTGGTCCGGGTGACCCGCACCCAGGCCCGGCGCGGGCGGATGAACAGCGAGCCCATCAGCCCGACGATGCCGAGCAGCACCCCGCCGAGCGCGATGCCCTTGCCCGGCGAGTGGCTGACCTGGAGCTTGACCCAGCGCTTGACCCCGTCGAAGCGGATCGACCCGAGGCCGTCCGGCAGCCGCACGGTCTGGCCGGGCGACAGCTTGATCCGCGCGTCCGGGCCGAGCCGCTTCGGGTCGGAGCTGGGGAACGACTCGAGCTTCGACTTGTCGAGGGAGTAGACCGACTGCGGCTTGCCGCTGTCCAGGCCGAGGTCGCCGTGGTACGGCGTCAGCGACATCACCGGGTCGAGCGCGTCGGGGAACTGGGAGAACGGGCCCTGCTGCATCGTGAAGCCGTACGTCGGGAGGAAGAACCCCTCGAAGCCGAGCTGCTGCGGCTGCGCGTCGAGGACCTTGATGACCCCGACCGAGCGGAACGACGGGTCCTGGGGCAGGAACACGACCGGCCCCTTGTAGGCCACGTTGCCCTGGCCGTCGCGGACCGTCACGACCGGGGCGTAGCCGTGCCCGACGAGGAACACGCTGGTGCCGTTCGTGGTCAGCGGGTGGTTCACGGCCAGGTCGTGCCGCTGGGCGGGCGCACCGGGCCGGGAGTGGTAGGTGATGTTGGCGTCGAAGGACTCCGGCTGGCCCATCTCCGGACCACTGGTCAGGAACTTCACGTGGAAGTCGTCGACGTGCAGGCTGACCGGCGCCAGGTCGTCGGGCGAGAACAGCCGGCCGGGTGCGAAGTCGTCGTACTGGCTCAGCGAGTTCGAGAACCCCTGGCCGACCACGGTCACGACGCTGCCCTTGTAGCCGAACATCTGGCCGTAGGCGAAGCCGACGAGCACGACCAGCACCGACAGGTGGAACAGCAGGTTCCCGGCCTCCCGGAGGTAGCCGCGCTCGGCCGAGACGGCGGAGTCGTGGTCCGCGACGCGGTAGCGCCTGCCCCGCAGGACCGCCCGGGCGCGCGCGAGGACGGCGTCGGCGTCCTCGTCGAGCTCGAACCGCCGCGACTCCGGCAGCCGGTCGAGGTGCCGCGGCACCCGCGGTGGCGCGGCCCGGAACGCCCGCCAGTAGATCCGCAGCCGCGGCACGATGCAGCCGACGAGCGAGACCATCAGCAGGATGTAGATCGCCGAGAACCACACGGAGCTGTAGACGCTGAACAGGCCGAGCTTCTCGTAGACCGGGGTGAGCTGCGGGTGCCGGTCCTGCCAGTCGGCGACCTTGACCGCGTCGATGTTCTGCTGCGGTACGACGGACCCGGGGACCGCCGCGAGGGCCAGCAGGAAGAGCAGCACGAGCGCGGTACGCATCGAGGTGAGCTGGCGCCACGCCCAGCGGGACAGCTCGACCGGGCTGAGGGCCGGTGGGGCCGAGGGCGGCTGGGGCGGCTGCGAGGCGGAGCCGCCGGCCCCCGTCTCCGTCGTCGATGCCGTGGTCGTCATGCGGGGTCCCCGCGGAAGCGTGACCGGAGTGAGCGAAGCGAGCGCAGGGAGCGCTTTCGTGGGGTGTTCACACCGGCACCTCGAAACCGGTGACCACGGAGCGGAGGTCGGCGACCCACTGGTCCCACAG
>DASTGV010000315.1:0-4147 GCA_035718765.1 Nocardioidaceae bacterium | reverse complement strand
CAAGCACCGCATCGAGGACGCCGTGCGCAACGCGAAGGCCGCCGTCGAGGAGGGCATCGTCGCCGGTGGCGGCGTCGCGCTCGTCCAGGCGACCGACGCCGCGTTCGAGAAGTTCGACCTCGAGGGTGACGAGTCCACCGGTGCGAACATCGTCCGGGTCGCCGCCGAGGCCCCGCTCAAGCAGATCGCGGTCAACGCCGGTCTCGAGGGTGGCGTCGTGGCGGAGAAGGTCCGCAACCTGAAGGCCGGTCACGGTCTCAACGCGGCCACCGGCGAGTACGTCGACATGATCGCCGAGGGCATCATCGACCCGGCCAAGGTGACGCGCTCGGCGCTGCAGAACGCCGCCTCCATCGCGGCGCTGTTCCTCACGACCGAGGCGGTCGTGGCGGACAAGCCCGAGAAGGCCCCGGCCATGCCGGGTGGCGACGGCGGCATGGGCGGCATGGACTTCTGAGCCGCCCGCTCTGATCGGCAGTTTCCCAGGGGCCCTGGGAAACTGGCACACCCCCAGCGCTTCAGCGCTGGGGGTGTGCACGTTTAACGGCGGCCCCGGGAGGCCCGGCAACCGTTCACCGCACGTCGCGCGGCCGGAACTGGATGCTGATGCGGGGCCCGACGGGGCGGGCGGTCTTGAGCACGGCGTGCTCCCAGGTGCGCTGGCAGGAGCCGCCCATCACCAGCAGGTCGCCGTGGCCGACCGGGAACGACAGGGACGCGCCGCCGGTGCGGGGACGCAGGGAGAGCCGGCGGGCCTCGCCGAGGGAGAGGATCGCGACCATCGTGTCCTGGGTGCTGCTGCGGCCGACCGTGTCGCCGTGCCAGGCGACGCTGTCGCGGCCGTCGCGGTAGAAGCACATGCCGGCGGTGGTGAACCGCTCGCCGAGCTCGGCGGCGTAGTGCCGGTCGAGCGCGTGCCGGGCGTCGACCAGCAGCGGGTCGGGGAGCGGGTCGTCGGCGCCGTAGAACCGCAGCAGCCGCGGCACGTCCACCACGTTGTCCCACATCACCCGGCGCTCGGCCTGCCACGGGACGTCGGTCACCAGTCGCGCGAACAGCTCGTCGGACCCCGACACCCAGCCGGGGCGTACGTCGACCCAGGCGCCCCGGGTCAGCACGTGCCGGGTCACCGTCTCGCCGAGCGGGCCGAGGGTCGCCGTACCCGTCTCGGGAGCGGACGTCTCGGGGTCGAACAGGGACGCCTGGAACTCCACGCTCATGCCGGCCAGCGTAACCCTGTTCGAACACGTGTTCTAGTCCGGCCGGGGTGCGTGTCAGGGGCGGCTCAGGGGCCGGTCAGGGTCCGCCGACGGGGATAACCGGTATCCGGTACGTCCCGGTCCGCCCTAGCGTTGTCCCCGCAGCGGCGGCCCGGAGCGGGACCGCGCGAAACCGGAGGGAACAATCTCGTGACCGAGCACAGCAACCCTGCCCACCGCGACCGTCGGGTCGCCGCCCGGGCGGAGGGGCTCACCAAGACCTACGGCACGGGGGACGCGACCGTGACCGCCCTCGACGACGTCACCGTCGAGCTCTACGCGGGCGAGTTCACCGCGGTCATGGGTCCGTCAGGCTCGGGCAAGTCGACCCTGATGCACTGCTTCGCGGCGCTGGACAGCGCCACCGGCGGGTCGGTGTTCGTCGGGGACACCGAGCTCAACCGGCTCGGGGACAAGGAGCTGACCCGGCTCCGCCGTGACGAGATCGGCTTCGTCTTCCAGTCGTTCAACCTGGTCCCGACCCTGACCGCGGAGGAGAACATCCTGCTCCCGCTGTCCATCGCCGGTCGCCGTCCCGACCCGGAGTGGTACGCCACCGTCCTCGACACCGTGGGCCTGCGCGACCGGCTCACCCACCGGCCCAACGCGCTCTCCGGCGGCCAGCAGCAGCGCGTCGCCGTGGCCCGCGCGCTCGCCAGCCGCCCGTCGATCGTGTTCGCCGACGAGCCGACCGGCAACCTCGACTCCCGCTCCGGCGCGGAGGTGCTCACCCTGCTGCGCCGGTCGGTCGACGAGTTCGGCCAGACCGTGGTGATGGTGACCCACGACCCGGTCGCCGCCGCCTTCACCGACCGCGTGCTGTTCCTCGCCGACGGCAAGGTCGTGGACGAGGTCCGCGAGCCCGACCGCGAGACGGTGCTCGACCGGATGACCCGGATGGACGCCCGCCAGCTCGAGGCGGTCGCGGGCGACGGGGCGGTCGGCTGATGCTGCGCGCTGCCTGGAAGAGCCTCCTCGGGCGCAAGGTGCGCCTCGTGATGAGCACCTTCGCGATCGTGCTCGGCGTCGCCTTCGTCGCCGGCACCCTGGTCTTCACCGACACCCTGAGCCGCAGCTTCACCGCGATCTTCGCCTCCTCGGTCGGCGACGTGGTGGTCACCCCGAAGGGCGCCCAGACCGCCGACGGGGCGCCCACCACCCGCACGGTGCCGGCCTCGCTGGTGCCCACGCTCGCCGGTGCGGAGGGTGCGGCCCGGGCCGACGGCAACGTCAGCAGCACGGGTGTGTTCGTCGTCGACCAGCACGGCAGGCTGGTCGGCGGCAACGGTCCGCCCGGCATCGCCGCCAGCTACAGCACCGCGCCCGCCGGCCACGGCCTCGAGGGGCTCACGATCGTCAGCGGCAGGCCGCCGGCCGCGAAGGACCAGGTCGCCCTCGACGCCCGCACCGCGAAGGCCGCCGGCTACCACCTCGGCGACACGGTCACACTGGCCGCCGCCGGCAAGCAGTCGGTGCTGCACCCGCGGCTCGTCGGGCTGGCCGACTTCCGCGACGGGGGCTCCACCAACGGCGCGACGATCACGATCTTCGACACCGCCACCGCGCAGGACCTCTTCCTGGCCGGCGCCGACGGGTTCAGCGACGTGTGGGTCACCGCCCGCCCCGGGGTGTCCCAGGCCGAGCTCCGCGACCAGGTGGCGGCGCTGCTGCCGCCCGGCTACCAGGCGGTCACCGGCGACCGGGCGGCGAAGGACAACGCCAGCGGCGTGCTCGAGGCGATCGGCTTCATCAGCCTGTTCCTGCTGATCTTCGCCGGCATCGCGCTGGTCGTCGGCAGCTTCCTGATCGTCAACACCTTCTCGATCCTGGTGGCGCAGCGCAGCCGGGAGCTCGCCCTGCTGCGGGCGCTGGGCGCCTCACGCCGTCAGGTGACCCGGTCGGTGCTGTTCGAGGCGGTGCTGCTCGGCACCGTCGGCGCCACGATCGGTCTCGCCCTCGGGGTCGTGCTGGCCCTCGGCATCCGTGCGCTGTTCGCCTCCTTCGGCCTCGACCTGTCCGGGCAGCCGCTGGTCTTCGCGCCCCGCACGTTCGTCGCGTCGTACGTCGTCGGCATCGGCGTCACCACGCTGGCGGCGTACCTGCCGGCCCGCCGGGCCTCCCGGATCGCCCCGGTCTCCGCGCTGCGTGACGACGTCGCGATGCCGGAGTCGGCCCTGCACCGCCGGCTGGTCGCGGGGGTCGCGATGCTGGTCACCGGCGCGGCGCTGATGCTCGTCGGGCTGTTCGCCGACGTGCCGAAGCCGGGCTACTGGGTCGGCGGCGGCATCCTCGTCGCGCTGCTGGGCGCGGCGGTCGCCAGCCCCGTGCTGGGCCGGCCGTTCCTGGCCGCGATGAGCGCGCTCTACGGCCGGGCGTTCGGGCAGGTCGGCCGGCTGGCCGGCGAGAACGCCCTGCGCAACCCCCGGCGTACGGCGGCCACCGCGTCCGCCCTGATGATCGGGCTGGCGCTCGTCACCACGATGGCCATCGTCGGCGCGTCCTCGAAGGCCAGCATCGACAAGTCCATCGCCGACAACTTCCAGGGCGACCTGTTCGTGTCCAACGTGGTCGGCGAGCGGTTCTCGCCGTCTCTCGGCGACGCCATCGAGAAGACACCCGGTGTCGCGTCGGTGACCCGGGTCCGGTTCGAACGGCCGAGGATCGACGGCAAGGAGCAGGGCGTCACCGCCGTCGACCCCGCGAGCCTGGTGCGCTCGGTGCGGGTCACGATGGTCGAGGGCAAGCCGGGGGACCTGCGCGACGGCACCGTCCTGGTCAGCCAGAAGCGCGCCACCGCCGACCACCTCAGCCTCGGCGACACCGTGCGGATGGGCATGCCGGACGGCACCCGCAGCTTCACGGTCGCGGGCATCGTGGCGGACGGGAAC
>DASTGV010000314.1:0-8972 GCA_035718765.1 Nocardioidaceae bacterium | reverse complement strand
CCGCGTCGCCGTGGTGTGCCTGGGCAACATCTGCCGCTCCCCGATGGCCGACGTGGTGGTCAACGACCGGCTGGAGGCGGCGGGGCTCGACGGCCGGGTCGAGGTGGTCAGCGCCGGCACCGGGGGCTGGCACGTCGGCGGACCGATGGACCGGCGGGCCGCGGCCCTGCTGACCGCCCACGGGTACGACGCGACGCGGCACCGGGCCCAGCAGGTGGACGCCGACTGGTTCGACGACGTCGACCTGGTCCTCGCCATGGACACCGACAACTTCGCCGACCTCGTCGAGCTGGGACCCGCCTCCCGGGTGCGGATGTTCCGCGACTTCGACCCCCGGGTGCGGCCGGCCGGCGACCGCGACGTGCCGGACCCCTACTTCGGCGGCGACGACGGCTTCGCGGAGGTGCTGGCGATCGTCGAGCGCACCGCGGACGCGCTCGTCCCGGTGCTGGCCGAGGCCGTGGAGCGGGACGACCCGGCCGCGGTCAGCGCGGAGGCGGACGGCTGAGATGGCACGGGCGGGCGGGATCGCGCACCGGGCCGAGACGCTGCTCGGAACGGCCGTGGTCGCCACCTCGCCGGTCGCGGGCGGGGACATCTGCACCGCGACGCGGCTCAAGCTCTCCAACGGCGGCGCCGCGCTGGTGAAGACCCGGCCGAACGCGCCGGCCGACTTCTTCCGCACCGAGGCGGCCGGCCTGGTCTGGCTGGCCGAGGCGGGCGGCGCACCGACGCCCGAGGTGCTCGCCGTGGAGGACGACTGCCTGATCCTGGCCTGGGTCGAGGAGTCCCGGCCCACCGGCGAGGCCGCGGAGTCCTTCGGGCGCGCCCTGGCCGCGACGCACGCGAAGGGCGCCGACGGGTTCGGCACCTCCTCCGGCGAGGACGGCTACATCGGGACCCTGCCGCTGCCCAACCGCGACGCGCCCGGCTGGCCCGAGTTCTACGCGACCCGGCGGGTGCTGCCCTACCTCAAGCTCGCCCGCGACCGCGGTGGCATCGCCCCGGCCGACGCCACCGCCGTCGAGGGCGTGGTGCGCCGCATCGTGGCCCTCGCCGGCCCCGAGGAGCCACCCGCGCGCCTGCACGGCGACCTGTGGTCGGGCAACCTGGTCTGGGGCAGCGAGGGCGCGGTCTGGCTGGTCGACCCGGCGGCCCACGGTGGGCACCGCGAGACGGACCTCGCGATGCTCGCGCTGTTCGGCTGCCCGCAGCTGCCCCGGGTGCTCGACGCCTACCAGGAGGCGACGCCGCTCGCCGACGGGTGGGAGGACCGGGTCGCGCTGCACCAGCTGTTCCCGCTGCTGGTGCACGCGTGCCTCTTCGGCCGCGGCTCCCGGGGGGCCGGGTACGGCGCCCGCGCGGGCGAGGCCGCGCGCAGCCTGCTCTGAGCGGGGACGCGGCAGGTTCTCAGGCACGGCTCAGGCAGCGGTGGCAGAGTTGAGGTGTGAGCACCGGCACCGAGACACCGCCGCACGTCCTCGTCGTCGACGACGACCGGGCCGTGCGCGAGTCGCTGCGCCGGTCGCTGGAGTTCAACGGGTACGCCGTCAGCCTGGCCAGCGACGGGGCCGAGGCGCTGGCCACCATCGCGGGCCGCCTCCCGGACGCCCTGGTCATCGACGTGATGATGCCGCGGCTCGACGGCATCGAGACCACCCGGGCGCTGCGCACCGCCGGCAACGACCTGCCGATCCTGGTGCTGACCGCCCGCGACTCGGTCGGCGACCGGGTCGAGGGGCTGGACGCCGGCGCCGACGACTACCTCACCAAGCCCTTCGCCCTCGACGAGCTGCTGGCCCGGCTGCGCGCGCTGCTGCGCCGCGTCCACCAGTCCAACCCGGACGAGCTCGAGGCCGAGGTGCTCACCTTCGCCGACCTCACCCTGAACCCCGCCACCCGCGAGGTACGGCGCGGCGACCGGCCGATCGAGCTGACCCGCACCGAGTTCACGCTGCTGGAGATGTTCATGCGGCGGCCGCGACGGGTCCTGGACCGCTCGTTCATCCTCGAGGAGGTGTGGGGCTACGACTTCCCCACCACCGCGAACTCCCTCGAGGTCTACGTCGGCTACCTGCGCCGCAAGACCGAGGCCGAGGGCGAGCCGCGGCTGATCCACACCGTGCGCGGCGTGGGGTACGTGCTGCGCCTCAACCCGGAGTGAGCGCAGCGCCGTGAAGACCCCGTTCGGCCACCTGCGCTACCGGCGGTCCCTGGCCAGCCGGGTCATCCTGCTCACCACGATCGCGGTCGGCGTCTCCGTCGCGCTGGTCTCCCTCGCGTCGTACCTCACCGTGCGGCACCAGATCCTCTCCGCGCTCGACGAGTCGCTGCACCGGCGGGCGTACGCCACCGCGGCCTACAGCCCCTCGCAGGTCGCAGTGGGGGCCATCCCCACGTTCCTGCAGGGCGCCACCGACAGCTCGATCGGCTACGCGTTCGCCAACGGCCGCGCGCTGATGACCAAGGGGCCGGACGGCGCGACCGTGACGCCCGGCGCGCCGGAGCTCGCGGTGGCCCGCGGGACGTCGGACTACTCCTGCCGCACCATCAAGGCCTCCGACGGCGTCGACTACCGGGTCGCGACCGTGCCCACCGGCGAGGACGGCATCGCCTTCGTGGTGGCGCAGTCGCTGCAGGCCAACGAGGCCGCGCTCGACAAGCTCGGCCTGGTGATGTTCCTGCTCGGCGCGGTCGGGGTCATCGCCGCCGCGCTCGCCGGCTGGGCCGTCGCCCGCAACGGGCTGCGCCCGGTGCGCCGGCTCACCGACGCGGCCGAGGAGATCGCCCGCACCGAGAAGCTCGACCCGATCGAGGTGGAGGGCAACGACGAGATCGCCCGCCTGGCCCGGGCCTTCAACGCGATGCTCACCGCGCTGTCCGCATCGCGGGACCGGCAGCGGCAGCTCGTCGCGGACGCCGGCCACGAGCTGCGCACCCCGTTGACCTCGCTGCGCACCAACCTCGACCTGCTCACCCAGGCGGACCGGCAGGGCGGGCTGTCCGCGACGTCGCGGGCCGAGCTGCTGGACGACGTGCGGTTCCAGATCGAGGAGCTCACCAACCTCATCGGCGACCTCACCGAGCTGGCCCGCGAGGAGCCCGGCCGGCTCGCGCTGGAACAGGTGGACCTGGCCGACGTGACCGAGCGCGCGGTCGAGCGGGTCCGCCGCCGGGCCAGCAGCCTGCACTTCGACACCCGGGTCGAGCCGTGGACGGTGACCGGCGAGCCGGCGGCCCTCGAGCGCGCGGTCACGAACCTGCTCGACAACGCCGCCAAGTGGAGCCCGCCGCTCGGCGTGGTCACCGTGCGCCTGGTCGACGGGACGCTGATGGTCGCCGACCAGGGGCACGGCATCGACAAGAGCGACCTCCCGCACGTCTTCGACCGCTTCTACCGCTCCCCCGAGTCGCGCACCCTGCCCGGCTCGGGGCTGGGGCTCTCGATCGTGCGGCAGGTGGCCGAGCGGCACGGTGGCACGGTGCGCGTGGGCGCCTCCGAGTCGGGGGGCGCGGCGTTCTGGATGAGCATCCCCGGGAGGGTCACGGGCTCGTCCCAGGAGGTTCTCAGTGCCGGTTAAGCCGGCCACGCCAGGCTGGACGGCATGACGGAGCAGAACCCGCCCGACGAGCGCAGCTCGGACGACACGCAGCGACTGACGGACAGCACGACCGGTGGCTCGACCCACCGGTACGGCGAGGCCGGTCCCACCCCTGACCGGCAGCAGTCCTCGTCGCCGTACGCCGCCCAGGGCTCACCGTCGTACGGCACCGCCCCCGAACCGGACACCGCGCGGTTCGGGGGGTTCGGCTTCGCCGACCGCACGGACGACGGGCGACCGGATCGCACACGGTCGTCCCGTCCGGGCGGGGCGGTCGTCGCCGGTCTCCTGGTGGCGGCCCTGGTCGCGGGTGGGCTCGGCGGCCTGGCTGGCGGCGCCGGGTTCACCGCGATCGACAACCTGGTCGGGGGCGGCTCCGCCACGGAGCCGTCCTCGACGGGGTCGCAGACCTCCACCATCGTGAACCGCAAGCAGGTCGCGCCCGCCGCCGACTCCGTCGAGGCGGTGGCCAAGTCGGTGCTCCCCTCGGTCGTGAAGATCAACGTCAAGGGCGCGCAGGGCGAGGGGTCCGGCTCGGGCATCATCATCAGCTCCGACGGCGAGATCCTCACCAACAACCACGTCGTCGCGGTCGCCGGGCAGGGCGGCGAGATGTCGGTGAGCTTCAACGACGGCTCGGCCAAGAAGGCCACCGTCGTCGGGACCGACCCGCTCACCGACCTCGCGGTCATCAAGGCCCAGGGCGTCTCCGGGCTGCACCCGGCCACCCTCGGCCGCTCGACCCAGGTCGCCGTCGGCGAGAACGTCGTCGCGATCGGCTCGCCCTTCGGCCTCGAGGCCACCGTGACCAGCGGCATCGTCAGCGCGCTGAACCGGCCGGTGTCGGTGGGCAGCGAGACCGGCCAGAGCGGCCAGGACACGACCTACCCCGCGATCCAGACCGACGCCGCGATCAACCCCGGCAACTCCGGCGGCCCGCTGGTGGACCTGAACGGCGACGTGGTCGGCATCAACTCCTCGATCCGTACGGCGTCCAGCGGCGGCCTCGACTCGTCGTCGGGCGGCTCGATCGGCCTCGGGTTCGCGATCCCGATCGACCAGGTGTGGCCGGTCGTCCAGCAGCTGCGCAACGGTCAGACCCCGACGCACGCCCGGCTCGGCGTCTCCGTCACCGACGCGTCGTCGAACAACGGGCTGCTGACCGGGGCCGGCATCGAGGCGGTCAACCAGGGCTCCGCGGCCCAGAAGGCCGGCCTCAAGCGCGGTGACGTGGTCACCAAGGTGAACAACGACATCATCACCGGCTCGGACTCGCTGGTCGCCACCATCCGCGGCCACCGGCCCGGCGACCACGTGACGCTCACCGTCGTGGGGAGCGGCAACAAGACCCGCACCGTCGACGTCACCCTCGACAGCGACCAGGGCTCCGCCTCCAGCTGAGCTCAGCCGGTGATGCCGGTCGGGTCCTGGCCCAGGGCGAGGGCGCGGCACTGGGCCGGCGTGCAGGTGGCGTACTGCCGCAGCTTGGTCAGCATGTCCTGGACCCACGGCTCGTTGCGGTAGCGGGCGAAGACGTTGGTCCGCTCGTACGGGTCCAGCCGGTAGTCGTAGAGCTCGTAGGCGTAGTCCACGCCCCGGTAGCTCTTGTCCAGGTCCCACCGCACCAGCAGCGCGTCCTTGCTGCGGATCGCCAGGTAGCCGGGCAGCGTGACGCTGCTGCCGCCGACGTCGGAGTCGTAGTCCGGGTCGGTGTCCGGGTTGGTGTTGGAGTAGGTGTGCTCGAAGAACGTGTAGGTGCTGCTGGGCGCCGACGGGTCCTGCAGCGCGGGCAGGAACGACCAGCCGGCGCGCACGCTGCTCGGCGTCAGCCCGGCGATCGACTCGAACGTCGGCGCGAGGTCGACGTTGCCGACCACCTGGCTCCGCGAGCCCGGCACGACCCCCGGGCCCACGACGACCATCGGCACCTTGGCGTCGGAGGAGTACGGCGTGGACTTGCCGAGGTGCAGCCGGTGCTGGCCGAGGTGGAAGCCGTTGTCGGAGGTCAGGAAGACGTACGTGTTCGGCCCGACCGCCGCGCGCACCCGGCCGATGAGCCGGTCGATCGACTGGGCCATCTGGGCGCGGTTGCGGAAGCGGCGGTTCTCCAGGTCGGAGTTCACGACCAGGTCGTTCGGCTGCCACGGCCTCGCCCGGGTGCCGTCGGGGTAGACCGGCGTGTTGTCGATGCGGTCGTCGTTGAAGCCGGGCAGGTTCCTGACGTTGAGCCGGGTGCAGGCGACCAGGCCGCAGTTGCCGTACTTCTTCGTGTGACCCGGGCGGTCGGCGTACGCCGGCGGGAACAGCGGGTCGTCCCTGTGGGCGCGGCCGAAGGTGCGGCTGTGCGTGCCGTAGGTGGAGATCTCCAGGAAGTACGGCTTGGTGTCGGACCGGTGCCGCTTGATGAAGTCGACGCCCCAGTTGGCCATCACGTTGGTGGAGTAGTCGCTGTCCTTGCGGGTGAGCGGGCGCCGGCCCAGGTAGGACGAGGAGGCGGTGGCGACGCTGTACATCCAGCCCCACTGCTTGTAGCCGGCGCCGTAGATCGGCCGCCACGAGTCCCACCCGGTCGGTCGCTCGGGGGCGACCTTCCTCCCGTCGACGGTCGAGACGTCGTAGCCGTTGAGGTACTTGCCCATGAAGCCCGTGTAGTAGCCGGCGCTCTTGAGCGCGACGTTGAACGACGTGGCCATGTCGCCGTTCTGCTTGAACGCGCGCCAGCCGCCCTGCGGGTTGGTGGAGCTGTTGGGGTTGTTCGTGAAGACGCCGTTGAGGTGCGGGTACTGACCGGTCAGCAGCGCCGAGCGGGAGACGCAGCACAGCGAGTCGGCGACGAACGAGTTCGTGAACGACGCGCCCTGGCTCTTCATCCGCATGCCGTTGGCCATCGTGGCCAGCAGCTCGGTGGAGAAGTCGTCCATGAGGATCAGCACGATGCTGGGCTTCTTCGGCGTGTCGGCGGCCAGGGCGACGGGCCCGGCCGTCGTACCCGTGACGGCGGGCAGTCCTCCGGTCGCGAGCCCGACGGCGAGCGCGGCGATCAGCGCCCACGCCGGCAGCCGGCGGCGGGTGAGGAGCGGCATGTGGTCCCCCGAGGTCGAACGGTCTTTACTTTCCGCCGACCATGATGCCCGGGTCTTTACCGTGCGTCCGGCGAATGGAGAAGGTCGAGGACCAGGTCGTGCACCAGGTCGTAGCCGTGCTCGGTGAGGATCGACTCGGCGTGGAACTGGATGCCGCGGTAGTGCGGCCCCTCGACCAGGTGCACGTCGCCGGTCAGCGGGTCGGCGTGCGCGGAGACACCCGGCGGCAGCTCGCCGCCGACCCGGCCGACGAAGGTGTTGTAGAAGCCGACGTTCTCCTCACGCTCGCCGAGGTCGACCCGTGACTGGGTGCCCTGGAAGACGATGTCCTTGAACGCCAGGTCGATGCCGAGCCGGCTGCACAGCACCTGGTGGCCGAGGCAGACCGCGAGGAACGGCTGGCGGCGCTCGAGCAGGCCGTCCACGACCGCGCGGAACGTCGCGATCTTCGGGTGGTCCCCGTCGCGCGGGTCGCCGGGGCCGGGCCCCACGATGACCAGGTCGTAGCCCTCGAGCGCCTCGGGCGTGACGTCCTCGTGGCGTACGACGGCGCTGGTCATCCCCATCACGGACAGCACGTGCCGGAGCATGTTCACGAAGTCGTCCTCGCCGTCGAGGATCACGACCTGCTTGCCCTTGAGCTCCGGCGCCGGCGGGGAGCCGCCCTGGTCGGTGAGCCAGAACCGGCTCAGCCGCTGGTTGCGGGTGCCGAGCGCGATGACCACGTCCTCGTCGCGGATCAGGTCGTCGAGCCCCTCGGCCGCCGCGGACGACGCCTGCTCCACCAGCCCGAACGCCGACAGGATGCCGCCGGCCTTGGCGTGCGTCTCGGCGACCTCGTAGGCGGCCTCGGAGTCGCGCACCAGCGTGGCCCCGGCGGTCACCTTGAGCCTCCCGTCGAGGTCCACGTCGGCGGTGCGGATCACGATCGGGGAGTCGGCGGTGGGGCTCCCCTGCGCGTCGCGGCCGAGCAGTGCCAGCGCGGAGCCGTAGTAGCCGCGGCCCTCCGGCTCGTACTTGCGGATCAGCCGGCAGGCGTTCTCGACCGGTGAGCCGGTCACCGTGGCGGCGTACATCGTGTCCCGCAGCACCTCGCGGACGTCCCGGTCGGTGCGGCCGGCGAGGAGGTACTCGGTGTGCACGAGGTGCGTCATCGGCTTGAGGAACGGGCCGAGCACCTGGCCGCCCTCGTGGCAGATGTCGCACATCATCTTCAGCTCCTCGTCGACGACCATGAAGAGCTCGTAGATCTCCTTCTCGTCGGCGAGGAACTCCAGCAGCCGCTCCTTGCGCTCGCGGGGGTCGGTGAGCCCCTTGAGCCGGAACGTGCCGCTGATCGGGTTCATCCTGACGTCGCCGCCGTGCACCGACACGTGCCGCTCGGGGCTGGCGCCCACCAGGTAGCGGTCGCCGGTGAAGAAGCAGTAGGTCCAGTAGGCGCCGCGCTCGCGCTCCAGCAGCCGGCCGAACACGGTCAGCGCCTTGGCGGCGTCCCAGTCCTCGACCTGGGCCCGGTAGTGCCGGCCGACGACGAGGTTCGCGCCCTCCCCGTGGCCGATCTCGTCGCGGATGATGGCGTCCACCACGACGCCGTACTCCTCGTCGGAGGTGTCGAAGCCGCCCCGGTCGGCGAAGGTGACCTCCTCGTGCGGCAGCGCTGCGAGCAGGTCGCCCAGCGGGACCTCGGTCTCGAGGTCGATGTCCACCACGACCAGCGGGGTGCCGTCGTCGTGCGCCTCGAACCCGCGCTCGCGCACCTGCCGGAACGGGATCGCGACCAGCCGGTCGAAGCGGCGCCCGTCCTCGGGCACCCCCTCCTCCAGAGGTACGTCGACCAGCCGCTCGACCTCGCTGCGACGACCGCCGACCAGCGTCACCGTCGCCGCGTCGCGCAGCCGGATCGCCGCCCAGGCCTCGTGCCCCCGCATCGCCTCCAGCGCGGCCGCGGGGTCGAGGTGCGTGCTCATGCCAGGGACCCTACTTCGCGTGCCGCCCGGTCGACCCGGCGCGTTCGGCGGGCGGAACACCGCCGGCCCGGCGCCTCTGGTGGCCGGGTCACCGCCGACCCGGCGCATCCGGCGGGGCACGTCACCCCGCGGGCACGAACCCGTCGGTGTGCTCCCCGTTGATGCGGTAGCGGCCCTTCTCGAACACGAGGTCGAGCACGGTCGGGCGGCGTCCGGTCCCGAAGTGCTCGAACCGGACGCGGTAGCTGACCACCAGGCTGCGGGGGTCGGCGGAGATGGCGAGGATCCGGCCGCGCCCGACGCCGCTCCAGAACCTCCGG
>DASTGV010000313.1:0-10343 GCA_035718765.1 Nocardioidaceae bacterium | reverse complement strand
TCGGACGTGTCCCGGCTCGACGACGCGTCCCTGTCGTACTCGTCCTTCACCGACTGGGACGAGCACGACAAGCTCGACGCGTTCCTCGCCCTCGCGCGGCGGGTGTGGCGGACCCGCGCGTACGGCGACTTCTGGTCGTACATGCTGCTCGCGGAGGGCGCGGTCGACCTGGCCGCGGAGCCGGAGCTCGAGCTCTACGACATGGCGGCCCTCGACGTGATCGTCCGCGAGGCGGGCGGCCGGTTCAGCTCGCTGGACGGCACACCGGGGCCGAACGGCGGCAACGCGCTGGCCAGCAACGGCCGGCTGCACGACCAGGCGCTCGCGTTCCTGGGCTCGCTGCCCGACGACGCGGACGACCCGGACGTGGCTCCCCGCCGGCCGGGGTCGCTGCACGACCTCAGCTCGCGTCGACGGTCTGCGGCTCAGGAGCGGCCCGACCCCGAGTGACCCGGTCCCACGCCGCAAGCAGGTACGGCGCGGCCGTCAGACCGGCCAGGTCGAACCAGCCGTACCCTCCGGCGGCCCCGGAGGGCGGGTTGCCGATCGTGACCCACCCGGTCGGGTCCAGGGTGCCCCAGGCCCAGGTGCCGAGGTGCGTGCCGACGATCTCCAGCCAGCTCACCGCCACGAAGGCGCCGAGGTAGACCGGCTGCGAGGGACCCAGGAACACGAAGGCCGCGAGGCAGGCGAACCAGAATGCTCCGAGCGCGTCCGGGCGGTCGGCGAGCAGCACGCCGTACCCCGCCCACGCTCCCCCGACGGCGAGCACGACCGTGACCGCCGCGCGGCGGTACCGCTCGACGAACGCGGCGTGCCCGAGGGCGTACGCCGAGAGGTAGACCAGGCCGTGGCCGGGCGGCACGAAGGCCGGCACGTTGTGGAAGCGGTAGGTGTACACCTCCAGCGTCGGGCTGAAGACGTACTCGATGCAGGTCGCGAACGCGACGACCACCACCGTCTGGGCCCTCACCATGGGGCTGACCTGGCGCAACGCCACCAGAAGCACGCCCCAGGTGAGCACCCCGAGCCCCCGCTGCAGCCACAGGCCGCCGCCTCCGCCGGCCCGGTCCAGCCAGAGCACGACGGTCAGCCAGCCCATCAGGGCCGGGCAGGCCCAGGCCGGCAGCTCGCGTCGCACCGACCCATCCTGGCAGGCGCCCGTGAGGTGTAGCCGCGCCGTCACCGGAATGGCTAGCCTGAGTCACTGCTCCGACCACGAAGCACGGCCACAGCGATCGCGGGAGGTAGTCCGATGCGCATCCATGAGGTGCTCGCCCACAAACCCAGCCACGACGTCGTCACCGTGAAGCCCGACGCGACGGTGCGCGAGCTTCTCGGGATGCTCGCCGAGCACAACATCGGCGCGCTGGTGGTGAGCGCCGACGGCGCCAGCGTCGACGGGATCGTCTCCGAGCGGGACGTCGTCCGCAAGCTGCACGGCAACGAGGGTCTGCTCGACGCCACCGTCTCCACGATCATGTCCGCGGAGGTGCTGACCTGTGAGAAGGACGCGACGGTCAACGAGCTCATGTCGATCATGACCGAGCGGCGCTTCCGGCACATCCCGGTGGTCGCGGACGGGAAGCTGACCGGCATCGTGAGCATCGGCGACGTCGTGAAGAGCCGGATGAGCGAGCTCGAGTTCGAGCGCGACCAGCTCGACCACTACGTCCACACCAGCCAGACCTGAGAGACGCTGCTCCGCGCCCCCGGCCGGCGGCGTCGCGACAGCCGCCGGCGGCGTCACCGCGCGCCGGTGGCTCAACTATCGTGAACGGGCCCGAACGCACCCGACGCAGCACACCGAGAGGATCCCCCGTGACGCACGAGAAGCCCGAGATCGACTTCCCCGACGGCCCGCCGCCGACCGACCTCGAGGTCACCGAGCTCGCGGAGGGCGAGGGGGCCGAGGCCGCGGCCGGCCAGACGGTGCGCGTGCACTACGTGGGGGTGGCCTACTCCACGGGCGAGGAGTTCGACGCGTCGTACAACCGGGGCACCCCGCTGGAGTTCCGCCTCGGCATCGGCCAGGTCATCTCCGGGTGGGACCAGGGCGTGCAGGGCATGCGGGTCGGCGGCCGCCGCCGGCTGGTGATCCCGCCGCACCTGGCCTACGGCGACCGGGGCGCGGGCGGCGTGATCAAGCCCGGCGAGACCCTCATCTTCGTGGTGGACCTGGTCGACGTCAGGTGACGAGCACGGACTCGTCGCCCAGCGTCACCACGTCGCCCTTGACGAGCTGACGCCCGCGGCGGGTCTCCACCTCGCCGTTCACGGAGACCAGCCCCTGCACCATCAGGGGCTTGACCTCGGCACCGGCCTCGACGAGGTCGGCCAGCTTGAGCAGCTGGCCGAGCCGGATCGAGTCCTCGCGGATCGGGACCTCGCGCGCGTTCACACCCCCATCCTCGCGCACCCGCCCGCCCGCGTTCACGTCGGCGCCGACGACGGTTCACCTCCGCCCGTGAGGGTCGTATCGTCAGTCCCGTCCTCCCCCGGAGGTTCTTCATGCAACGCGGTCAGGTCGCCCCCGTCACCACCCTCGCCCTCGCGGCCACACTCACCCTCGGCGCCGTGCTCGCCGCCCCGTCGGCCAAGGCCGCCACGGTGTCCGACACGGAGGAGCCGGCCTACACGTTCGCCGTGATCGGCGACGTGCCCTACGGCACCGCCGCCGAGGACCACTTCCCGACGTTCATCCAGGGCATCAACGCGGACCCGGACGTCACCATGGTCACCCACCTCGGCGACATCAAGAGTGGCTCGACGACCTGTACCGACGAGCGCTTCGCGCGCGTGCGCCACGACTTCGACGGCTTCGAGGACCCGCTGGTGTACACCCCCGGCGACAACGAGTGGACCGACTGCCACCGTCCGAACAACGGCGGCTACCAGCCCCTCGAGCGGCTCGCGAAGGTGCGGTCGCTGTTCTTCTCCGACCCCGGCACCACGCTGGGCGCCCCGGCACCGGTGACGTCGCAGGAGGACCGCGACATCCCGGAGAACGTGCGCTGGACCCGCGGCGACGTGTCGTTCGCGACCCTGCACGTCGTCGGCAGCGACGACGACCTCGTGCCCTGGACCGGCAACACCGCACCGACCGACGCCCAGGTGGCCGAGGAGCACGACCGGATGGCCGCGGACATCGCGAACGTGCGCGCCGCCTTCAAGGAGGCGAAGACGCACCAGCTGCGCGGCGTGGTGCTGATGCAGCAGGCCGACATGTTCGACCCGACGGTGCCGGACCCGAGCCCGGGCAGCTACTCCGCCTTCAAGCCGCTGGTGCAGGCGCTCGTCGACGAGTCGCGCCGGTACGACGGACCGGTCTACCTGTTCAACGGGGACAGCCACCGGTTCAACCAGGACCAGCCGCTCGCCTCCGGGTCGCCGTGGCTCGGCTTCTACGGCGTCAAGCACGCCGCGGACAACCTGCGCCGGGTCACCGTCGACGGCTCCGACCTCGGCGAGGCCGACTGGCTCAAGGTGACCGTGCAGCCCCACGGCGACGACCTGCTGTCGTTCGAGCGGGTGCCGGGCGCCTGACACCCCTGACCGAGCTGACACACCCCTGCCGTTGCAACAGCAGGGGTGTGCCAGCTTCCCAGAGCCCCTGGGAAACTGGCACGCGGCTCAGAGCAGCACGGTCACCGCATGGATCAGCACGCCGACGAGCCCGCCGACGATGGTGCCGTTGATCCGGATGAACTGGAGGTCACGGCCGACGTGCAGCTCGATGCGGCGGGCGGCCTCCTTGCCGTCCCAGCGGTCGATGGTGTGGGTGATCACGGCGGTCAGCTCGTCGCCGTACCGGCTGACGGCGAAGACCGCGAGGTCCGCGGCGTAGCCGTCCACCTTCGCCTGCAGCGCGGCGTCGCCCGCGAGCCGGCCGCCGAACAGCCGCACCTCCTCCAGCGCGCGGCGGCGCAGCGGGCCCTGCGGGTCGTCGAGCGAGTCGAGCAGGGCGCGCCGGAAGGCGTTCCACAGCGAGGTCGCGGTGACCAGCAGCTGCGGGTGGCTGAGCACCCGGCCCTTGAGCCGCTCCATGCGCTCCTGGGTCTCCGGGTCGTGCAGGAGGTCCTGGGCGAGCTGCTCCAGCGCGCTGTCGAGCGCGCCGCGGGCGTGGTGGTAGGGGTCGCGGCGGATCTCCTCGACCCAGGTCACCACCTCGAGGTGGATCCGGTGGGTGACCCGGTCGTTGACCGCGGCCGGCGACCACCAGGGCGCCCGCTCGCCCACGATCTCGACGAAGGCCTGCTCGTTCTGGGTCAGCCAGCGGTGCGCCTCCTCCAAGGCGAGGTCCACCAGGCCGTGGTGCGCGCCGTCCCGGACCACCTCCTCGAGCAGGCTGCCGGCCACCGGGCTGACCGGCTCGGCCAGGAACCGTGGCAGCAGCGCCTCCTCGACCAGGGCGACCAGGTCCTCGTCGCGCACCCGGGAGAGGCCGATGTGCAGCACCGTGGCGGCCTCGTCGACCAGGCGGCGCGCGTTCGTCTCGTCCGCGAGCCAGGCGCCGACCCGCTCGCTGAGGTGCGCGGCGTCGATCCGCCCGCGGATGATCGCCTCCTGGAGGAAGTTCTCCCCGACGAACTCCTCGAGGCTGCGGCCCAGCTCGTCCTTGCGGCGCGGGATCAGGGCGGTGTGCGGGACCGGCAGCCCGAGCGGGTGCTTGAACAGCGCGGTCACCGCGAACCAGTCCGCGATCGCGCCGACCATCGACGCCTCCGCGCCGGCGTTCACGAAGCCGAGGAAGCCGCCCTGGTCGCGGGTGAGCAGGTAGACCACCGCCGCGAACACGAGCAGCGAGACCGCGAGCGTGCGCATCTGCCGGAGCCCCCGACGGCGTTGCGCGTCGAGGTCCGGGGCGGCGGTCACGATCGGGACGCTCATCGCGGACGAACCTACCGGGCGGCCCCGCGGACGGGCTCGGTCCCGCGGGCCGACGGAACCGCGAACGCCGACGGGACCAGGATCACCGACACGACCAGCAGGGCGTGCAGCACCCCGACGTGGCTGCCCAGGAAGCCGAGCAGGGGTGGCCCGCCGAGGAACGCCGTGTAGCCGATCGTGGAGACCACGCTGACCCGCGCGGCCGACTTGACCGGGTCGTCGGCGGCGGCGCTCATGCCGACCGGGAAGCCGAGCGAGGCTCCCAGCCCCCACAGCACGATGCCCGGCACCACCAGGACCGGGGCCGACCCGAGGACCACCAGCAGGACGCCGACGGCGGCCACGGCCATGCTGCCCCAGAGCACCGCGACGCGGCCGAACGAGTCGAGCAGCACCGTGCCGCCGACCCGGCCGGCCGTCATCGCCGCCACGAACAGCGCGAACGCGGCGGCGCCGAGCCAGGCGGGCACGCCGTACCCGTCGACCATGGCCACGCCCAGCCAGTCGTTGGCCACGCCCTCGGTCAGCGCCATGGCGAGCACCATCACGCCGATCATCAGGGTCCGCGGCTCGGTCCAGGCCTTCAGCGCGTGGCTGGCCGGCCGGTTTTCCTCGGTGTGCGGCTCGGCGACCAGGAAGCCGCGCACGCTGACCCCGCCGAGCAGCATCACCAGCAGGCCGACGATGCCCAGGTGCAGCCCGACGCCGACCCCGGCGTAGGTGACCAAAGAGCCGACGCCCGCCCCCACCACCGTGCCGAGGCTGAACCCGGCGTGGAAGCGCGGCATGATCGAGCGGCCGAGCAGCCGCTCCACCTCGGCGCCCTCGACGTTCATCGCGACGTCCCAGGTGCCGGTGCCCAGGCCCACCATCAGCAGGCCGAGGGCCGCGACCGGCACCGACCCCAGCGCGCCGCCCCCGAGGCCCAGGAGCAGCAGCCCCAGGCCCTCGACGAGGGTCGCCGCGACGACCGTGCGGCGGGCGCCGAACCGGGCGATGTTGCCGCCCGCGGTCGGCAGGGACGCGACCGAGCCGATAGAGCCGGCGAGCAGGAACAGACCGAGCTGGCCCGGCCCGAGGTCGAGGTCGTGCCGGATCGACGGGATCCGGGAGGCCCAGGTCGAGAAGGCGAAGCCGTTGAGGAAGAAGGTGGCCAGCACCGCGTTGCGGGCGGTGACCACCTCGCGGGTTGCTGTACCGGTAGAGACGCGCACCCGCGCAACTCTAGCGGCTCGCGCCGACCACCTCGCGACGGCCGGGTGTCCGCGGCGTGACAGGATTCGCCCCATGAGCAAGACCGTCATCACCTTCGGCACCTTCGACGTGTTCCACGTCGGCCACCTGCGCGTGATCGAGCGCGCGGCCGCCCTCGGGGACCGACTGGTCGTCGGCGTGTCCGCGGACGCCCTCAACGAGCGCAAGAAGGGTCGCTCGCCGGTCTTCTCGCAGTCCGAGCGCCTCGAGATCGTCGCGGCCCTGAAGCCGGTCGACGCGGTCTTCGTCGAGGAGAGCCTCGAGCTCAAGCGCCACTACATCCTCGAGCACGAGGCCGACATCCTGGTGATGGGCGACGACTGGGCCGGCAAGTTCGACGAGTTCGAGGACATCTGCGAGGTGCACTACCTCACCCGTACGCCGGCCATCTCCACCACCGCGCTGATCGAGAAGATCTCGAACGCCACCACCTGACGCCGGCCGGCTCAGCCGCCCCGGCCCCAGTTCGCGATGATCACCGCCGCGGGCGGGATCACCGCGGCGACCACGCTCATCAGCACGGCCGCCGTCGTCGACCAGAAGCGCACGACGTTCCAGGCCAGCACGATCAGCACCACGCAGGTGCCCATCAGCCAGAAGTAGGCCTTCTTGCGTCCCGGGGGCGGCTCCCCCACCGGCTCGTCGGGCATCCCACCACCGTACGACGGGGACAGCGTGCCTAGTCTGGTGGCATGCCCTCCGGCCAGTCCCGGCCCCCCGCGGTCCGCAAGCACCTGATGACCCCGGGCCAGCCGCGGCCGACGCAGCGCTACAACACCAGCCTCACGAGCGTGCAGCGCTGGGTCATGTCGACCCTCGTCGCGATCACGATCCTGCACCTGTCGGCCGGGCTGGTGGTGGCCGCGTACTTCGCGGACCGGGTCAGCTCGCAGATCGGGCTGCTGGTGATCTCCGCGCTGTTCGGGCTGATCGCGTTCGTGGCCGCCCTGCTGATCCACAAGCGCAGCCCGCTGTCCCCGTGGCTGCTGCCGGGGCTCGTGCCGGCGCTGGTCGGGGCCTACCTGATCTTCCGCTGACCCGCGCCGCCACGCCCGTCAGACCGGGTGGAGCCGCCCGTCGGCCCCGCGGGAGACCAGCCCGTCGGCGACCGTGAACGCGAGCGCCCGCTCGAAGCGGTCCTGCTCCCAGTACGCCGCGCCGACGCGCCCCGCGAGCTCGTCGGGCTCGCACGGCCCCTCGGCCTCGAGGGCACGCACGATCTGGCCCATCTCGTGGAACACCTGCCGGTCACGGTGACCCTCGGTGCTCGCCTTCGGGGGTGGCATGGGCATGGCGTGCTCCTCTCGTGTCGGGTGGACGGTCCGGTCAGGCGGGCTGGGGCGCCGTACGCCCGTGGCCGGTCTCCGGCTCCTCCTCCGCGGTCAGCGGCTTGGCGATGTTCTCCAGCGACTGGCCCTCGGCCTTGACGCCGAGGAACGCCTCGACGAGGCCGCCGCCGATCATCAGCACGGCGCCGATGAAGTAGCCGACCGCGATCGCGGTGATGTCCTTGTCGGCCGACGCGTTGTCGATCAGCTTGCCGAACAGGACCGGCCCGGTGATGCCGCCGACCGCCGTGCCGATCGCGTAGAAGAACGCGATGCACAGCGCCCGCGTCTCCATCGGGAACACCTCGCTGGCGGTGAGGTACGCCGCGCTGGCGCCCGCCGAGGCGAAGAAGAAGATCACCACGCCGAAGACGGTCAGCGTGGTCGCCGAGAGGTCACCGAGCACGAAGCCCGCGACCGCGAGCAGCACCCCGGACAGCACGTAGGTGCCGGTGATCATCTTGACCCGGCCGACCCGGTCGAACAGCGGCCCGAGCAGCAGCGCGCCCAGGAAGTTGCTGACCGCGAAGATCGCGATGTACCACCCGGTCTGCTTCACGTCGAAGAACGTGGTGAGGGTGTCGCCGTAGGTGAAGAAGAAGGCGTTGTAGAGGAAGGCCTGGCCCACGAACAGCGAGAAGCAGAGGACCGTGCGCTTCGGGTAGAGCGTGAAGACGGTGCGCGCGATCAGCGGGATGCCGATCGACCTGCGCTGCCGGATGGTGATCGAGTCCGACACCTCGTGCAGCTGCTTGCCCGACTCGTCGGCGACGGTCCGCTCGATGTCTCGGACGATCAGCTCGCCCTCCTCCTCGCGGCCGTGGATGAACAGCCAGCGCGGGCTCTCCGGCACGTTGCGACGGACCAGCAGGATGCCGACCGCGAGGATCGCGCCCAGGCCGAACGCCAGCCGCCAGCCCCAGGCCTGGTCGATGACCTTGGGGTCGAGCAGGGGGATGGTGAGCAGCGCGCCACCGGCGGCACCGACCCAGAACGACCCGTTGATCGCGACGTCGACGCGACCGCGGTACTTCGCGGGGATCAGCTCGTCGATGGCGGAGTTGATCGCGGCGTACTCGCCGCCGATGCCCATGCCGGTGAGGAACCGGGCGCCGAGGTACCACGCGGGGTTCATCGAGAACGCGGTCAGCACGGTGGCGACGGTGTAGACGGCGAGGGTGATCAGGAACAGCTTCTTCCGGCCGAGGCGGTCGGTGAGCTGGCCGAAGAACAGGGCGCCGAGACAGGCTCCGGCGACGTAGATCCCGCCGGCCCAGCCGACGAGCGAGCTGCTCATCCCCAGGCCGGTCTTGGGGTTCGCGAGGGCGTCGGACATCGACCCCACGATCGTCACCTCGAGGCCGTCGAGGATCCAGACGGTGCCCAGGCCGATGACGACCAGCCAGTGCCAGCGGGCCCAGGGCAGCCGGTCCAGCCGGGCCGGGATGTTGGTGGTGATGCGACCTGTCTCTACTCCGGTGGCCATGCGTTCCTCCTGTCGGCGTCCTCGTGACGTCCACAGGGGCCATACCCCGCCCCATGTGTGACCATGCACACGTCCCGTCACACGCGGCACGGCGTGTGTCAGCGGCCGGCGCGCGCCCCCGCCGTCGTCGGGTCGAGGAACACGTGCCGCACCTCGGGGTAGGCCTCGCGGATCCGCTTCTCCACGTCGTCGGCCACCCGCTCGAGGTCTCCCCCGGACGCGGCGTCGTCGACGTCGACCCGGGCCGCGACCAGTACGTCGTCCGGGCCGAGCCGCATGGTCAGCAGCTCCACGACCACGTCCACGCCGAGGCTCTCGTTGATCACCCGGGTCAGACCTTCGCGCTTGTCCTGCGGGAGGGCCTCGCCGATCAGGTTGCGCTTGCTGGACGAGCCGAGCGAGACCGCGACCCCGACGAGCAGCACGCCGATCGCGATGGAGGCCAGGCCGTCCCAGAAACCGGCGCCGGTCGTCGCGTGCAGCGTGATCCCCGCGGCCGCCAGCACGATGCCGATCAGCGCCGCCGTGTCCTCGAAGGCCACGGTCTTCACGGTCGGGTCGGGCGTGGTGAACACGTGCCGGAACAGCCCGACCCGACGCTCACCGGCCTCGCGGCGCAGCTGCAGCAGCGCCTTGAGCCAGGACGAGCCCTCGAACAGGAAGGAGATGCCCAGCACGATGTAGGCGACCAGCAGCTCCTCCACCGGCTCGGGGTGCATCAGCGCGTGGATGCCCTCGTAGACCGAGAACCCGGCGCCCAGCACGAAGATGCCGACGGCCGCGAGCAGCGACCAGAAGTAGCGCTCCATGCCGTAGCCGAACGGGTGCTGCGCGTCGGCCGGCTTCTTGCTGCGGCTCAGCGCCGTGAGCAGGAAGACCTGGTTGACCGTGTCCGCCACCGAGTGCGCACCCTCGGCGAGCATCGCCGACGACCCGGTCAGCGCGCCCGCGACGATCTTCGCCAGGGCGATCGCGAGGTTCGCCCCGCCCGCGAGCAGGACGGTGCCCTGCGACGAGTCCTTCTCCTGCTCAGCCATGGGTGAGGTGTGCCCGACACCCCTCCCCTGAAACCCCGCCGCCGACCGGTGGGACGGACGGCACACTCGGGCCGGGCCGGCGCAGTCCCTCAGGACAGCGGGAGCTGCATCTCCACCCGGCCGCCCGGTCCCCCGGCGACGAACGCGGTGCCGCCGTGCGCCTCGGCCACCGCCCGCACCAGTGCGAGGCCGAGCCCGGAGCCCGGCGTGGTGCGGCTCTGCTCGGCCCGGGTGAACCGGTCGAACGCCCGGTCCCGGAACTCCGGCGGGAAGCCCGGCCCCTCGTCGCAGACCGCCACCGTGAGCCGGTCGCCCTCGACCCGGGCCTCGACGCGCACCTCCCCGGTC
>DASTGV010000312.1:0-11424 GCA_035718765.1 Nocardioidaceae bacterium | reverse complement strand
CCCGATCGTGCTCACCGAGCGGGGCGACACCGTCACCGAGAACGCCCTGCTCGCCGCCGCCCGCCACGACGGGGTCACGGTGATCCGCAACGCCAGCCCCAACTACATGGTCCAGGACCTCTGCTTCTTCCTGGGCAAGCTCGGCGTGCAGATCGACGGCGTCGGCACCACCACGCTCACCGTGCACGGCACGCCCGAGATCGACGTGGACGTCGACTACGCGCCGTCGGAGGACCCGATCGAGGCGATGTCGCTGCTGGCCGCGGCGATCGTCACCGACTCGGAGATCACCATCCGCCGGGTGCCGATCGAGTTCCTCGAGATCGAGCTCGCGCTGCTGGAGGAGATGGGCTTCCGCTACGAGCGGAGCGCGGAGTACGTCGCCGACAACGAGCACACCCGGCTCGTGGACATCCGCACCCTGCACTCCGTGCTGCACTCCCCCATCGACAAGATCCACCCGATGCCGTTCCCCGGCCTCAACATCGACAACCTGCCGTTCTTCGCGGTGATCGCGGCGGTCGCCGAGGGCCAGACGCTGCTGCACGACTGGGTCTACGAGAACCGCGCGATCTACCTCACCGAGCTGACCAAGCTCGGCGCCTCGGTCAAGCTGCTCGACCCGCACCGGGTGATGATCGAGGGCCCGACCCGCTGGCGCGGCACCGAGATCGTCTGCCCGCCCGCGCTGCGTCCCGCCGTGGTCATCCTGCTCGCGATGCTGGCGTCCAAGGGCACCTCGGTGCTGCGCTCGGTCTACGTCATCAACCGCGGCTACGAGGACCTCGCCACCCGGCTCAACGACCTCGGCGCCAGCATCGAGACCTTCCGCGACATCTGACCCCGTCGCAGCGTCCGTGGGGGCGCCAGGTCAGCCGAAGAGCGTCTCGATGTAGGCGCGGGAGACGGGCCGCGACGGCGGCGGCATCGTCATGTCGGCGGTGATCCGCGGGAGCGGCTGCGTCTTGGGGCCGCTGTCGCGGTGCCAGTCGTTCTCGGCCTCGATGAGGTTCCCCAGGTCCGCCCGCTCGAGGAACACGCCCTGGCACGACGTGCACTGGTGCACGGTCACGTCCCCGAAGTAACGGGTCCCCATCGTGGACTGGCACTGCGGGCAGGTCATCTCGGCGTCATCCGGCATGGCCTCGACGGTACTCCGCCGAGGGAGGGCTCTGAGTACGAACACGGATGCTCGCGGCCGCGATTCGCGGCCAGAGTGGACCCATGGCCGGGGATACTGCAGGCGTGACACGACCGCACACCGGGCTCCCCTTCCTCGACGCGGGGCGGGACGAGGGCGCGGTGCTGGCGTTCGCCCACCGCGGCGGCGCGCGGCACCCGGAGATCGTCGGGCTGGAGAACACGCTGGCCGCCTTCGACCACGCGGTGCGGCTCGGCTACCGCTACCTCGAGACGGACGTGCACACCACCTCCGACGGCGTGCTGCTCGCCTTCCACGACGACGTGCTCGACCGGGTGACCTCCCACGTCGGCCGGGTCGCCGGCACGACGTACGTCGACCTGGCGGACGCCCTGATCGGCGGACGCGAGCCGATCCCGGAGATGGCGGACCTGCTCGAGCACTTCCCGTCGGCCCGCTTCAACATCGACCTCAAGTCCGAGACGGCCGTCGCCGGGCTGGCCGACCTCGTCGAGCGCACGGGCGCCCACGACCGGGTCTGCATCGGCTCGTTCTCCGACGCCCGGCTGCGCGCCTTCCGGCGGCTGGTGTCGCGGCCGGTGGCCACGTCGTACGGGCCGGTCGGCGTCGGGCTCAGCCGGCTCGCCCCGCGGCGGCTCGCCGAGACCGTGCTGCGGGGGCGCGGCGACGCGCTGCAGGTCCCGCACCGGCTGCCCAGCCGGGTCGGCCGCCCGCTGGCCGGTCTCACGGTCGTCACCCCGCAGTTCGTCGAGCGCGCCCACGCGGGCGGCCGACCGGTGCACGTGTGGACGGTGGACGACCCGGCCGAGATGCACCACCTGCTCGACCTGGGGGTCGACGGGCTGATGACCGACCGCACCGACGTGCTCCGGGACGTCCTGGTGAGCCGGGGACAGTGGATGGGAGCCACGCCATGACCGACACGACCAGCCCGGGCGGCATCGCGAACCTGGAGCCGCTCGCCCGCCTGAGGCAGCAGAAGGCCTGGAACTGGTACGACTGGGCCAACTCGGCCTACTACACGACCGTGCTGAGCGTGATGTTCGCGCCGTACATGATCACGGTCGCGGGCCGCGCCGCCGGCTGCGTCAACCCCGACGAGACCTGTGACAAGACCGTCAGCGTGCTCGGGCTGGCCGTCGCCGCCGGGTCGCTGCCGTTCTACCTGACCAGCTTCGCGACGATCACCAGCGCCTTCCTGCTGCCCGTCGTGGGCGCCTTCGTCGACCGGTCCTCGCACAAGAAGCTGCACATGGCGGCCTTCGCCTGGGCCGGGTCGTTCTTCACCGCGCTGCTGTTCTTCATGCAGGGCGACCAGTGGCAGATCGGGGCCGTCTCCATCGTGCTGAGCAGCGTGCTCGGCGGCTGCTCGCTGGTCAGCTACTACGCGATCCTCGTGGACATCTCGACCGAGGACGAGCGGGACCGGGTCTCCTCCCGCGGCTGGGCGTGGGGGTACCTCGGCGGTGGGCTCCTGCTGCTCGTCAACCTGGTGATGTTCCTCGGCCACGACGCCCTCGGCCTCTCCTCCGGGCTGGCCGTCCGGCTGTCGCTGCTGTCGGCGGCCCTGTGGTGGGCGGGCTTCACGCTGATCCCGGTGCTGCGGCTGCGCGACTACGCCCCGCAGCACGTGGTGCCGGAGCGCGGCGGGCTGATGGCGCGCAGCTTCGGCCAGCTCTGGACGACGCTGAGGGAGATGCGGTCGTTCCCGATGACGCTCACCTTCCTGGTGGCGTTCCTGTTCTACAACGACGGCATCCAGACCGTGATCGGGGTCGCGTCGACGTACGGCTCCAAGCAGCTCGGCTTCGGCCAGTCGGTGCTGATCGCGACGATCCTGCTGATCCAGTTCGTGGCGTACGGCGGCGCCCTGCTGTTCGGCCGGCTGGCCGCCCGGTTCGGCTCCTACCGGTCGATCCTGTGGGGCACGTACGCCTGGATGGTGATCGTCGTGCTGGCGATGTTCCTGCCGGCGAAGAACGTCGCGCTGTTCCTGGGCCTGGGCGTCGCGATCGCCATCGTCCTCGGCGGCACCCAGGCGCTGTCGCGCTCGTTCTTCAGCCTGCTGATCCCCCGGGGCCGGGAGGGTGAGTACTTCGCCCTGTACAACGCCTGCGAGCGCGGCACGTCGTGGTTCGGGACGTTCCTGTTCGGCGTGGTGTTCCAGGTGAGCGGGTCCTACCGGCCCGCGATCGTCGCGCTCATCGTGTTCTTCGTGCTCGGCGCCGTGCTGCTGCTGCGCCTGGACCCGGAGCGGGGCATCGCCGAGGCGGGCAACACGGTGCCGTCGGTGGTGTGAGCGGGCTGGACCACCGGGCGGAAGCGTCCGGCTATGTGACATCTCACGCGTTCCCCGTGTGTGGCTCCCCGAGGTGTGGGTAACTGGTCTCACAAGGTAAGCCGCCCACCTCGCGAGCCGGCCGGGGAATCTCCCCGCGGTGCGGTTCGTTGGGAAGGGTGGAAACACGTCGGTGCAGCCGACGTCTGCACGGGGTGACACAACCAGGGAGGTGGCTCATGGCAGAGCGCACTTTGCGCGGCGCCCGCCTCGGGGGCCAGAGTTTCGAGGACGAGCGCGGCATCGAGTTCGCCGCGCGACAGAATGTCGGCTACGCCTGCCCGCACGGGCACGAGTTCGAGATCCCGATGTCCGTGGAGGCCGAGGTCCCCGCGGTGTGGGAGTGCCCGCGCTGCGGCGCGGAGGCGGTGAGCCGCGACGGCCTCACGCACGAGGCCAAGGTGGAGAAGCCGGTCCGCACGCACTGGGACATGCTGCTCGAGCGCCGCTCCATCAAGGAGCTCGAGGAGATCCTCACCGAGCGGCTCGAGCTGCTCCGCGGCGGTGAGATCGGTCCGGCGCACCTGCACCGGCCCACCAAGAAGAAGGCCAAGACGGCCTGACTCAGTCGACGACCTCGCCCTGGACCACCTGATCGGGTCCGGGGCGTTGTCGTGTCTGCTGGCCTGACCGGTCACCCGTCTGCTGACGGGAGCGCACGTAGCCCGGCGCGCCCGGCCCGGACAGGAACTTCCGGTCCAGGAACCGGGCCAGGGCCGCGCGGGCCAGCGGCCGGGTGAACGGCAGCACGCAGAAGAAGCCCACGACGTCCGAGAGGAAGCCGGGCGTCACCAGCAGCGTCCCGCCGATCAGGATCAGCGCCCCGTCCGCCAGCTCGCGGGCGGGCATCCGCCGCTCGTCGAGCGCCTCGCGCAGCGCCCGCCAGGCCTTCGTGCCCTCGCGCTTCATCAGCCAGCTGCCGAGGAAGCCGTCCGCGACCAGCAGCAGCACGGTCCACCACGCGCCGATGACCTGCCCGACTTGGATCAGCACGTAGATCTCGAGCACGGGCACCACCACGAACAGCAGCGCCAGCACCCACCAGGGAACCCGTCGCCTCATCCGTCCTCCTCGGCGCCCGTCGTGCGCGTGGGCGGCCGCTCAGGAGCGGCCGCGTCGTGCCTTCGAGAATACGTCGGCCACCTGGCGACGGCGCTCGCGCAGGCCCCAGGACGTGATCCGGCGCAGCGACTCGGTGGCCACGTCGCGGCTCATCTTGGACTCCCCGCGCACCCGCTCCACGAACTCGATCGGCACCTCCACGACCCGCAGCCCGGCGCGCAGGGTGCGGAAGGCCAGGTCGGTCTGGAAGATGTAGCCGGCGGACTCGACGCTGTCGAGGTCGATCGCCTTCAGCGTCGTGCTCCGGAACACCCGGTAGCCCGCGGTCACGTCCCGCAGGGGGATGCCCAGCAGCACCCGGGCGTAGAGGTTCCCGCCGACCGACAGCACCTTGCGGGACAGCGGCCAGTTGACGACCGACCCGCCGGAGACCCAGCGCGACCCGATCACCAGGTCGGCGTCGGCGAGCGCGGCGAGCAGCAGCGGCAGCTGCTCGGGCTGGTGGGAGCCGTCGGCGTCCATCTCCCCCACCACGTCGTAGCCGCGCTCCAGGGCCACCGAGAAGCCGTGCAGGTACGCCGCCCCCAGGCCGGCCTTCTCGGCGCGGTGCAGGACCGTCACCTGCGGGTCGGCGGCCGCCAGCTCGTCGGCCAGCTTCCCGGTGCCGTCCGGTGACCCGTCGTCGACCACGAGCACGTCCACGTCAGGGGTGGCGGCCCGCAGCCGTCCGACGATCCAGGCGAGGTTGTCCCGCTCGTTGTAGGTGGGGACCACCATCACGACCCGGCCGAGGTCAGGTGTGCTCATGCGCCGGTCCTGCTCCTGCTCGTGCGTCGACGGGGTCGGGTCCCCCGGCGGCGGCGCCGGTCGCGGGGCCGGTCGCGGGGGCGGTCGCGGGGCCTTCGGGGGTCCGCCGACGATAGCCGACCAGGACGCCGGCGATCACCGAGATGACCGAAATGCCCGCCAGCACGAGCTCGGGCCAGGCGCCGGCCCGCATCGCCGGCGTGAGCCGCGTGGTCAGTGCCAGGTCCCGCTCGATCACCGCCTGCGTCCGCTGCGGGGCCCGGGCCACGACGGCCCCGTCCGGGCCCACGATCCCGGAGATGCCGTTGGTGGAGGCGATCACCACCCAGCGCGCGGTCTCGATCGCCCGCAGCCGTGACATCGCGAACTGCTGCTCGATCTGCCCGGTGCCGGTGTACGTCGCGTTGTTGGTCGGGACGACGACCAGGTCGGCCCCACCCCGCACGACGTCGCGGACCAGCCCGTCGTAGGCGACCTCGAAGCACATCAGCACGCCCGCCCGGGCCGGGCCCACGTCGAGCAGGCCGGGCCGGGTGCCGGGGATCATGTCGCTGGGGATCTGGTCCAGCGCCGGGACGCGCGGGGCGAGGAAGGACCGGAGCGGGATGTACTCGCCGAACGGCACCGGATGGGTCTTGTCGTAGTAGCGCCCGGGCCGGCCCGTCGTCGCCGACCAGACGATCGCGCGGTTGTGCCAGCCGGTGTCCGACCGGTCGCCCACCACCGCGCCCATCAGCAGCGGCGCGCCCACCGCCTGGGCGGCGTCCCCGATCGCCGCCTCGGCGCTGGGGTCGGTGTAGGGGTCGATGTCCGAGGAGTTCTCCGGCCAGACCACCAGGTCGGGGCGGCGCACCTGGCCGGCCCGGATCCGGTCGGCGAGGCCCAGGGTGGCCTCGACGTGGTTGTCGAGCACGGCCCGGCGCTCGGCGAACGCCTCCAGCCCCTGGCCGGGCACGTTGCCCTGCACGGCGGCCACCCGGACCGTCGCCGTGGCGCCGCCCGCCACCGGGTCGGGCCCCCCGGGGTCGAACGGCACGAGCGAGGCGACGCAGGCCAGGCCCGCCGCGGCGGCCAGTCCGAGGACCCCCCGCACCGGCGTACGGCGCGCCCTCAGCACCGCCCAGGCCACGGTGGTGCCCACCAGTGCCACCAGGAAGGTCACGCCGGCCGCCCCGACGTAGGCGAACGCGGGCGCGAGCGGGGTGTCCTCGGTCGCGAAGGCCAGCCGGCCCCACGGGAAGCCCCCGAACGGCACGACGGCGCGCAGCGCCTCCACGAGGACCCAGCTGCTCGCCGCCCAGACCGGCCAGCCGGGCAGCCGCCGGACGGCGCGCGTGGCGAGCCCGGCCAGCCCGTAGAACAGGCCCTCGACCAGCGCCAGCGGGATCCAGGCGTAGACGCCGATCACCCGCAGCCAGGGCAGCAGCACGAGCATGAACGCCGTACCGAAGACGACGCCGAGCCAGAACGCCGACCGGAGCCGTCCGGCTCCGGTGGCCAGCAGGGTCACGCCGGCGACGGCGAACGGCAGCAGCACGACCCAGTGGAAGGGCTCGAACGACAGCCCGGCCGCGACGCCGGCGAGCGCGGCCAGCGCACTGCGGGCGAGCAGCCTCACCGGTCCTCCTGGATCCCCCTGGGGCGAACGAGTCGCTCCCAACCTACTTGGGGCCCGGACGCGAAAAGAGCCCGGACCCTTCGGACCGACATCGCCGCCACTGGGGGTGGCGGACGGTGCCGTTGTCTACTGGGCGCCGGACTCTTGTTCGCGTGCCATCCCGCCCTCGCCGCGCCGACCTCCGGGAACCGCGTCGGCCTGGTTCGTGGTACCCGATACCCGGTCACGCGGCCACCTGGACGTCAGCACGTGACGGCGACCTGCTCGATGGAACCCGCAGAGCCTGTCGGTGGGGGCTGGTAGGTGTCAACCAGCCGTTGACCAGCCGATTCGTGTAAAGGCGCAGGTCATCGCCCCTCCCCCGTTACCGCGAGTTCACGCGGTTTTTTACCCGGGTCGGCGTGTCGTGCGACGACACGCCGAGACCTTTTCACGGGCGCGCGGGCACCACGACGACCCCGGTCGCGGTGGTCGCCACGACCGGCTCGTCGAGCATCTCCGCTGCCGAGGCGGAGACGTCGGGGCGACCCCGGCCGACCACGACGGCGCGCAGCTCGAGGGTGCGCGAGCGGGTGCCGACCCGGACCACCTCGGCGGTCACCTCGAGCACGTCCCCGGCCCGGACCGGGCTGCGGAACTGCACGTCGGAGTACGACGCGAACAGGCCCTCGTCGCCGTCGGTGCGGATGCACACCTCGGTCGCGACGTCGCCGAACAGACCGAGGCTGTAGGCGCCGTCGACGAGGTTGCCGGCGTAGTGCGCGTGCGAGTACGGCACGTAGCGGCGGTGCGTCACGGTCAGCCCGAGCCGCGGGTCGTGGTCGCTCATGCGGGGACCTTCTTCCGGTTCGTGACGAGCACGTGCGTGAGGTAGGAGGCGACCTCCCCGGGCGTCGTACCGCGCACGAAGACCCGGTCCACGCCGAGCTCGCCGGCCATCTTCTCGTCGAAGCGGGGGCCGCCGACGATCAGCAGCGGCCGCTTGTCGCTCGGGTAGGACTCGCGGAACGCGGCGGACATCTCCTTGGTGTTGTGGATGTGCGCGTCGCGCTGGGTGACGACCTGCGAGACCAGGATCGCGTCGGCCCGCTCCTCGCGGGCCCGGGCCACCAGCTGCGGCACGGACACCTGGGCGCCGAGGTTCACGACCTTCAGCTCGCGGTAGTACTCCAGGCCCTTCTCCCCCGCGAACCCCTTGATGTTGAGGATCGCGTCGATGCCGACCGTGTGCGCGTCGGTGCCGATGCAGCCGCCGACGACCGTCAGCCGGCGTCGCAGCCCGGTCTTGATGGCCGCGTTGACCTCCTTGGGGGTCAGCAGCGGGTAGTCGCGCTCGACGACCTCGACCTGGTCGGTGTCGACCAGGTGGTTGACCCGGCCGTAGACGACGAAGAACGTGAAGTCCGGACCCATCGCCTTGGCGTGCACGACCAGGGCCGGGTCGATGCCCATCTTGTGGGCGAGCTGCTCGGCGGCGCCCTCGGCGACCTTGGAGTGCGGGAGCGGCAGCGTGAACGACACCTGGACCATGCCGTCGCCGGTGGTGTCGCCGTACGGGCGCACGATGCTCATGACCGGGCCTCCAGGATGTCGGTCGCCGGGTTGACGTAGCCGGGTGCCTTGACGGCGACGCCGTCGAGCCCGCGACCGGCGTCTGCGGGCCGTCGCATCAGCCCGAAGGTGCCGTCGGCGATCGCCTCGAGCAGCCCGTGCTTCCCCTCGTGGGCGATGATCTTCTCGAGCAGGTCGATGCTCTCGGCCAGCACCTGGTTGGCCCGCTGCACGATGTAGCCGTCCGGCCGCGGCACGAAGTCCTCGTGCAGGTTGCCGGCGGCGTTGAGCACGTAGCGGACGTTCTGCAGGGCCAGGTCGCGGTCCGACAGCCACGGCGTGACCACGGCCTCGGTCATCATGCCGACGAGCAGGATGCTCTGCCCGGTGAGCGTGCCGGCCAGGTTGAAGAACGCGTCGAGCAGGTAGCCGCGGAACACGTCGCCGGTCATGTGCCGGGTCGGGGGCATCCACTTCAGCGGCGCCTTGGGGAACAGCTCGCGGGCCAGCAGGGCGTGCGCGAGCTCCATCCGGAAGCTGTCCGGCAGGTCGGGGTTGATCTCGAAGGCGTGCCCCAGGCCGAGCTGCCAGTCCTCGAGGCCCGCCTCCTTGGCGAAGTACTCGTTGAGCAGCTGGCTGACCGTGACCGTGTGCGCGGCCTCGACGGCGTCGGCCGTGGTGAGGTAGTTGTCCTCGCCGGTGTTGATGATGATGCCGGCGCGGGCGTGCACCTGGCGGCTGAACCGCTGGTCGACGAAGGTGCGGATCGGGTTGATGTCGCGGAAGAGGATGCCGTACATCGAGTCGTTGAGCATCATGTCCAGCCGCTCGAGGCCGGCCAGCGCCGCGATCTCCGGCATGCACAGCCCGGACGCGTAGTTGGTCAGCCGCACGTAGCGGCCGAGCTCCTTGCTCGACTCGTCGAGGGCGGCGCGCATCAGCCGGAAGTTCTCCTGGGTGGCGTACGTCCCGGCGAAGCCCTCGCGGGTCGCGCCCTCGGGCACGTAGTCCAGCAGCGACTGGCCGGTCGAGCGGATCACCGCGATCACGTCGGCGCCCTCCCGCGCGGCCTGCTGCGCCTGCGGGATGTCCTCGTAGATGTCGCCGGTCGCGACGATCAGGTAGATCCAGGGCTGCTGGGCCGGGTCGCCGTGCCGCTTCACCAGCCGGTCCCGCTCGCGGCGGCGGGCGTCGATCCGCTTGACGCCGGCGCCGACCTGGCGGGCGGCGGCGGCCTTGGCCCGGGTCAGGTCGCGCCCCTCGGGCAGCCGGAAGCGCACCGAGCCGGCGGACGCCTTCTGGGCGAGCACCGCCAGGTCGTCGGCCTCGCCGCGCACCAGCGCGTCCCAGACCGGGAGCGCGACGCCGTGCTCGAGCCCGACGTCGCCGCGGACGGCGTCCAGCAGCCGGTTCACCCAGGGGATCCCGTCGGCGTCCGCGCCCTGCAGCCCGGCGAGCCGCAGCGTGGCGCGCTCGACGGAGACCGTGGTGTGCTTCCTGGCCAGGTTCACGATGGGCCGGCCGGCCTGGCGGGCCAGCGAGCGTGCCTTGCGGACCACGACGGGGTCGAGGTCCAGCTTGCCTCTCATGTGAGAGCTCCTTCTCGTTCGTGGGCGACCTGGCCCCGCACCAGCGTCAGCACGCAGGTGGGCAGGTCGACGTCGGGGTGCAGGTCCGGCAGCTGGGGTACGCCGGCCCGCGGGTCCGTCGACCAGGCGGCGACCCGGGCGTCGGGGGTCTGCACGACCAGGTCGCCGGGCACGTCCCACACGGACAGGCTCGCGGGCGCGCCGACGGCGATCACGCCGCCCTCGTCGCGCCGGGCCGCGCGCCAGCCGCCGCGGGTGTGCGCGTTGAACGCCGCCCGGACCGTGATCCGCTCGGTCTCCGTGCGGTGCCAGGCGGCGGCCCGGACCGCGGCCCAGGGGCCGAACGGCGTCACCGGGGTGTCCGAGCCGAAGGCCAGCGCGACACCGGCCCGGTTCATCGACGCGAAGGCGTTCATCGGCCGGGCCCGGTCGGTGCCGAGCCGCTGCGCGTAGAGCGAGGTGTCGCCGCCCCAGTAGGCGTCGAACATCGGCTGCATGCTCGCGGTCACGCCGAGCGTGCCCAGCACCGCCATCTGCTCCGGGGTCGCCATCTCGACGTGCTCGACGCGGTGCCGGGCGCGCACGACCGCCGGTGCGCCGAGGACCTCGGCCGCGGCCTCGAGCCCGGCCACCAGCTCGGAGACGGCCCGGTCGCCGATCACGTGGAAGCCGGCCTGGACGTCCGCGCGGGTGCAGTCGACGACGTGGGCGGTGACCTGGTCGCGGTCGAGGTACAGGTGACCGGCCGTGTCCGCGTCGGCGTAGGACGCGTGGAGGGCCGACGTACGGGAGCCGACGGAGCCGTCCATGCAGAGGTCGCCGGCCGCGCCCGCGCAGCCGAGCTCGACGGCCTTGTCCACGGCGCCGAGCTCGCCCCAGTAGCCGACCACCTCGGGCAGCGGCAGGTCGGCGGACAGCGAGGCGGCGATGACGAGGTCCTCGGGCGGGCAGATGTGCGGGGCGCCGAGCTCGTGCACCATGCCCAGGCCCTGGGAGGCGGCGACCTGCAGCGCGTGCAGGATCGCGGCCTCCCGGTCCGCGGCGGGGGTCATCCGGAACAGCCCCTCGCGGGCCACGTGGTGGGCGTCGCGGGCCACCAGCCCGGACGCGTCGTACCCCTCGGCATGGACCACGTCGGGGCAGGCGTCGAGGAACGCGGTGGACAGCACCGCGGAGTGCACGTCGACCCGGGACAGGAACGCCGCGCGTCCGCCGGTGGCCCGGTCGAGCTCGGCGGCGGTGAACGGCCGCTGCTCCGGCCAGAGGGTCTCGTCCCACCCGAAGCCGAGCAGCACCG
>DASTGV010000311.1:0-2572 GCA_035718765.1 Nocardioidaceae bacterium | reverse complement strand
GGTGTAGTTGGCCACCACGTTCACCTCACCGGGCGGGAGCATCGCGACGGCGGCCGCCGCGTCGGGGGCGACCGCCACGTCGGTGAGCTCGTCCATCTCGAGCCGGACCAGCATGTCGGTGGCCCGCCGCCCGGTCACGACCAGCGTGCGTCCGGCCAGGTCGGCGAAGGGCACGTCGTACAGCCAGGACGGGTCCCGGCCGTCCACGCCGTCGGAGTTGAACGCCAGGACCACGGGACTCGGCGTTGCGGCAACCATCCGCAGGGCCTCGGCCCAGCTCGCCGGGTTCTTCGCGAGGATCAGGCGCGCGCGGTGGGACGCGGTCACGAACACGTCGTAGCGGCCGCTCACCGTGCCGATGCCGCGCACGGCCGCCACGGCGTCCTCCGCCGCCACGCCCTGCCGGGCCGCCGCCGCGACCGCCATCGCGGCGTTGGACCTGTTCACGTCGCCCGGCAGGGCGAGCCCCAGGCGGACCCGGCCGGCCGGTCCCACGAGCTCGTCACCCTCCACCCACCAGTGCGGCTTCGGCTTGCGCAGCCCGCACCGGCAGCTCCAGTCGCCGTCCTCGTGCCGGCACTCGTCGCCGCACCGCGGGCAGACCACGGCGTCCTGGGTCCAGAGAGCGCTGGTCGACACCCAGGTCTGGTCGCGCGCCGCCAGTGCCGCCAGCACCACGCCCGGGTCGTCCGCGTTGGCCACGACGTGCGCGGCACCGGCGACGGCGTCGCGCCAGGCGTGCGCGACGTGGGCGACCTCGTGATGCCGGTGCAGCTGGTCGCGCGACAGGTTCAGGAGCACCGGTGTGGCGTCCGGAGCCTCGCGCATCATCCACGGCAGCCAGCCCTCGTCGGTCTCCAGCACGACCTGCCGGGCGCTGCCGCCGGCCAGGGTGCGCGCCAGGCCGGCCCGGGTGTTGGCGCCGTCGACGTTGGTGACCACGGGCCCGAGGGTGCGCAGCGCGGCCGTCACGAGGGCGGTCGTGGTGGTCTTGCCGTTCGTGCCGCTGACCAGGGTCAGGGTCCGTCCCGCGCTCAGCTCGCGCACGGCGGTGGGCGCGAGGGCCAGCAGCACACGCCCCCCGATCACCCCGCCCGCACCCAGGCCGCTGGACCGGGAGAGCGCCTCGGCGAGGTGGCCCAGCCGGGCGGCCGCCAACACGCGCCGCGACGGTCGCCCGAGCGGCGGACGAGGCGCGGGCACGGCCCGTGCCCCGGCGCGGTCATGGCGGACCCAGCTGGTCACGCCACCAGTGAACCTCGGGTTCATGAACGCTGCCTGAACGCGGGCCACCCGGGGGCCCGGCTGGGAGGGCCTCGCCGGGAACCGGCGGGGCCCTCCTTCGTCGTGGTCAGAGGTCCATCGGACGCAGGACGCGGTTGATGCCGTGCGCGATCTGTCGGTTGCCCTGGTTGACGTTCCGCAGCGCGCGCAGCACGCGCGCGTTGCGGTCGTTGGTGTCGGCGTCACGCAGGAACACCTGCTGCTCGTGGGTCACCTGGACGCGCAGCTTGCCGCCCGACAGGGCCGTGGTGAGCGTCGCACCGTTGGCGCGTTGCGCCTGCCGGTAGGTGATCGTCGAGCCCGGTACGACGTGGTAGAGCAGCACGCTCTCCAGCGTCTTCGCGTCGACCAGGCCGTTGAGGGCCCGCAGCACGCCACGCTCGGTGTGCCGCGGCTTGCCGGTCAGGTCGGTGACCAGCCTTCGGAAGGCGAGGTCGGTGGGCAGGAACGCGGTGAGCCGCATCGAGCCGTCGGCCAGCACCGCCACCGGGCTGTCCGGCCGGGCGGCGAGCACCCGGTGCACGGCCTTGTCCAGGATGTCGAAGTCCTGCCAGTTGCGGTCGAGATGGTTGCCGTCGGCCGCGAGCACCGTGGCCAGGCTGCGCTGCCCATGCGGCGCGGCCCCGGCCGGGGGTGCGGCGACCAGGGTCACCGCTGCGAGCACCCCGGCCGCGAGGGCGGATGTGAGACGTGTGAGAGACATTCGGATGACTCCTCCTTGTTGGCCGCGCGCCCTCCCTCCAGAAGGCTCACGGCGCAGGGCTTTGCTCCTTGTCGCACGTTCGGTCCCACGCCCCGGGCGGACGGGTGTGCGTGTCTGCTGGACTGGTCCGGTTCGGTGACCCGCTACGGTGGGCGGTCATGTCGTCCTCCGTGCAGCCCGACATCGTCGCGTCCCCGGTCTGGTACGTCAGCTACGGCTCGAACATGTCCGCCGAGCGGCTCGCCTGCTACATCGAGGGCGGGCGCCCACCGGGTGGGACCCGCACCAACCCGGGTGCCCGTGACCGCCGGCTGCCCGAGCGCAGCGTGCCCGTCGACCTGCCGGGCACCGTGTACTTCGCGGGGCAGTCCCCGCAGTGGGGCGGGGGCGTCGCGTTCTACGACCACGAGACCCCCGGCTGGACCGCCGCACGCGGCTACCTGCTCACCGCGGGGCAGCTCGCGGACATCGCCGCCCAGGAGATGTACCGCGTCCCGCAGGACGGCGACCCGCTCGAGGAGATCGTGCTCGGGCCGCTGGAGGGCGGCCGGCACGAGGTGGGCCCCGGCCGATACGAGACGCTGG
>DASTGV010000310.1:0-3953 GCA_035718765.1 Nocardioidaceae bacterium | reverse complement strand
TGCGTCACCCACGACGGCGCGGTCCGGCACGAGCCGACCCGGACCGCCCTGGAAGGAGAGCCCGCATGAGCGAGCCCGTCGTCTGGCTGACGATCTTCGTGCTGAGCGTGTTCGTGGGCGTCGAGGTGATCTCCAAGGTCTCCTCGACCCTGCACACCCCGCTGATGTCGGGGGCGAACGCGATCCACGGCATCATCCTGCTCGGGGCCATCCTGGTCACCGGGTACGCCACGACCACCGCCCAGCTGGTCGTGGGCCTGGTGGCGGTGGTGCTGGCCACGGTCAACATGGTCGGCGGGTTCGTGGTCACCGACCGGATGCTGCAGATGTTCACCCGGAAGCGGCCGGCCCCCGAGAAGGTCAAGCAGTGAGCGCCACCCCGGTCTGGGCGCAGGTCGCCTACCTCGTCGCCGCCGTCTGCTTCATCCTCGCCCTCAAGGGCCTCTCCTCCCCGCGGACCGCTCGCGCCGGCAACCTGGTCGGCGCCTTCGGGGCAGTGCTCGCGTGCGTGGTGGTCTTCCTGTACGCCGGTCTCGACCACGTCGTGGCGATCCTGGTCGCGATCGTGCTGGGTACGGCGGTCGGGGCGGTCGGCGCGCGCCGGGTGCAGATGACCCAGATGCCGCAGCTGGTCGCGCTGTTCAACGGCGTCGGTGGTGGCGCGGCGGCCCTGGTCGCGCTGCTCGAGCTCGGCGACACGATCGGCACCCGCCCGGCCGCCTTCACGCTCGCCGCGACCGCCTTCACGATCCTGGTCGGGTCGGTGTCGTTCGCCGGCTCGCTGGTCACCTTCGCCAAGCTCCAGGAGCTGATGACCTCCCGGCCGGTGGTGTTCCCCGGCCTGCCGGTCGTGTTCGGGCTCTCGATCGCCGCCGCCCTCGTGCTCTCCGTGCTCACCGTGACCGGTCCGGCCCTGTGGATCGGGGTGGTGCTCGCGCTGGTCGGGCTGCTGCTCGGCGTGCTCCTGGTGCTGCCGGTCGGCGGGGCCGACGTACCCATCGTGATCTCGCTGCTCAACGCGTTCACCGGCCTGACCGTCGCGGCCGGCGGCTACGTGCTCGGCAACGCCGTGCTGCTGGTGGCGGGCACGCTCGTCGGTGCCAGCGGCACGTTCCTGACCAAGCTGATGGCCGCCGCCATGGGCCGGTCCGTGGTGAACATCCTGTTCGGCGCCCTCAAGGGCGGCTCCACCCTGGGCGCCGGCGTCGCGTCGGACCGCCCGGTGCGCTCGGCCCATCCCGAGGACGTCGCCATCCTGCTCGGCTACGCGCACAAGGTGATCATCGTGCCCGGCTACGGCCTCGCGGTCGCGCAGGCCCAGCACACGCTGCGGGAGCTGGTCGACGAGCTCACCGAGCGCGGCATCGCGGTCGACTACGCGATCCACCCGGTCGCCGGCCGGATGCCCGGCCACATGAACGTGCTGCTCGCCGAGGCGCAGGTGCCCTACGAGCAGCTCGTCGAGATGGACGACATCAACTCGCAGTTCAAGCAGACCGACGTGGTGCTGGTGGTCGGCGCGAACGACGTGGTGAACCCGGCCGCCAAGACCACGCCCGGTGCGCCGATCTACGGCATGCCGATCCTGAACGCCGACGAGGCGCAGCAGATCGTCTTCCTCAAGCGGTCCATGCGCCCCGGTTTCGCGGGCATCGAGAACGAGCTGCTGTTCGACCCCAAGACCACGCTGCTGTTCGGCGACGCCAAGGACTCGCTGGGCAAGCTGCTCAGCGCGGTCAAGGGCCTGTGACGAGATCCGTGTAACAGTCAGTTACACGGGTACCGGCCGCGCCGATACACTCCCAGGGCGGGAGGGAGCCTGGATATCGCCGTGACCAAGGAGGTCACCACGCCATGACAGACGACAACAACCCGTACGGCCGCCCCGACGGCCACCGCTACGACGCCCCCGAGTCCGACGAGGACCGCTCCTCCAAGAGCTGGGACTACGCCATCCTCGGCATCCTGGTCGTGGTCCTCCTGGTGCTCGTCGCCACCGGGGTCGTGCCGATCTTCGACTTCTGAGGCGGCGCACCCCTGCCGTGGCAACAGCAGGGGTGTGCCAGTTCTGTCGGGGCTGTCAGCCCACCACGCCGTACAGCCGGTCACCCGCGTCGCCCAGCCCGGGCACGATGTAGCCCTTGTCGTTGAGCCGCTCGTCCATCGCGGCGGTCACCACGGTGACCGGGATGTCGAGGCCGTCCAGCTCCTTGGCCAGCCGGTCGCAGCCCTCGGGCGCGGAGAGCAGGCAGATCGCGGTGATGTGGTCGGCGCCGCGGTCCACCAGGAACCGGATGGCGGCCGCGAGCGTGCCACCGGTCGCGAGCATCGGGTCGAGCACGTAGCACTGCCGGCCGGACAGGTCCTCGGGCAGCCGCTCGGCGTACGTCGAGGCCTGCAGCGTCTCCTCGTTGCGCACCATGCCGAGGAACCCGACCTCCGCCGTGGGCAGCAGCCGCATCATCCCGTCGAGCATGCCGAGACCGGCCCGCAGGATCGGGACGACGAGCGGCTTGGGGGTCGCCAGCTTCACGCCCACCGCCTCCGCGACCGGGGTCGTCACCGTCACCGGGTCCACGCGCACGTCGCGGGTCGCCTCGTAGGCCAGCAGCGTCACCAGCTCGTCGGCCAGCCGACGGAACGTGGGCGAGTCGGTCCGCTCGTCCCGCAGCGTCGTGAGCTTGTGGGCGATCAGCGGGTGGTCGGCGACGTGGGTGCGCATGGCGGCCAACCTAGTGGCTGCCCACGGGGCGTGCGAGTGGTGGTGCGACGCCCAGGGACCTGTCACCATCGAAGTCAGGCTTCGCACCGGGGCCGGATGCAGGAGGGTGACATGTCGCAGGAGTTCGAGGCGAACACCGAAGGTGTGGACTTCGTCCTGGTCGCCTACCGCGAGGAGGGTCTCTGGCAGCTCCAGGAGCTCGAGGCCGAGAAGGCCGCGGACGTGGACGAGTTCGCCGTGGAGCTGCGCCGCTACCCGGGTGACGGCGGGGCGCTGGGCCTGGTGTCCATCGACGAGGACTTCTTCCTGCTGGTGCGCGTGCTCGGCGCCGAGGTCCGGCTGCTGCTGTCCGACGTGACGGCGGCGACCGACTGGCCGCTCGCCGCCGCCGTGGTCGAGCACCTCGACCTCCCGCTCCCCGACGACGAGGAGGAGCAGGAGCCCGCCGGCGACCTCGGCATCGTCGCCGACCTCGGCATGGGGGCGATGGACATGGGCGCGCTGCTCGACGACTACGAGCTCTACCCCGACGAGATGCTCGGGGACATCGCGTCGCGGCTGGGGTTCGGCCCGCTGTACGACGAGATCGTCGGCGTCGCCGCCCCGTGAGCCCCGTCACCACCTGGGACCCCGCGATGCGCGAGGCCCTCGACGAGGCACGCGCGGCGCTGGCCACGGACGACGTACCCATCGGGGCGGTGGTCGTCGACCCGGCCGGCGCCGTCGTCGGCCGGGGACGCAACCGTCGCGAGGCCGACGCGGACCCCACCGCCCATGCCGAGGTCGTCGCGCTGCGCCAGGCCGCCGCCGCCCGTCGGACCTGGCGGCTCAGCGGCTGCACGCTGGTGGTCACGCTCGAGCCCTGCACCATGTGCGCCGGGGCCACGGTGCTCTCCCGGGTGGACCGGCTCGTGTTCGCGGCGTTCGACGACAAGGCCGGCGCCGTCGGCTCGCTCTGGGACGTGGTCCGCGACCGGCGGCTCAACCACCGGCCGGAGGTCGTCAGCGGGGTCCTGGCCGAGGAGTCCACCGCCCTGCTGCACGCGTTCTTCGCCACCCACCGCTGACGGCCCGGCTGTCCGGATCCGCACCGGGCGACCGATTTCAACCGGGCGGCGCGGGTCCGGTACCCTCATCGGCGGTGGCGTGTCCGAGCGGCCTAAGGAGAACGCCTCGAAAGCGTTTGTGGGCGCAAGTCCACCGAGGGTTCAAATCCCTCCGCCACCGCCAG
>DASTGV010000309.1:0-10703 GCA_035718765.1 Nocardioidaceae bacterium | reverse complement strand
CATCACGTGGCTGAGCACCAGCCGGACGATCGCGTCGATGGCGGCGTCCGTCTCGCTCGGGGTCATGCCCAGGTCGGGGAAGCGCGTGATCCGCGCGGCGATCACGTCCTTGGCGGCCACGATCAGCGGGCCGGCGTCGGTGGTGAGGAACGGCAGCAGCTCGGCCTCCGCGCCCGAGCCGCCCCCACCCGCCGACACCTGGTGCGCGGAGGCGAGCACCCGGTTGAGCAGCGGGTTGTCCTGCGCCAGCCGCAGGGTCTGCTCGGCCGCGGACCGGATCGCGTCGACCAGGTCGTCGTGCGTGTCCAGCTCGCGGCCCACGACGGTGAGGAACCGGTCGAGCTCGCGGAGCACCATCGCCTGTCCGAGCGCCGGCTTGGCGCCGTACTCGTTGTAGACGGTCTGCCGGCTCACCCCGGCCATGCCCGCGACCTTGGCCATCGTCACCGCGCCCCAGCCGTCGGTCACGGTGATGGACGCGGTCGCGTCCAGGACCCGTTCGCGGACCGGCGGGGCGGTGGGGCCGGGGCCCTCGGCGCTCTCCCCGCGCTCCCCGGTGGGCTCAGCCATCCGCAGGCTCGAAGTCGACCTTCTCGCGCACGCCGCAGTCGGGGCAGGCCCAGTCGTCCGGGACCTCGGCCCAGGACGTGCCCGCGGCGAAGCCCTCGCGCGGGTCGCCGGCCCGCTCGTCGTACGCGTAGCCGCAGCCGGGGCAGACGTACCTCATCGACTCTCCTCCCTCCCACGCCTGGTGGGTGCCTCGTCGCGGCCGAACCTACCGGCTTGCCCCCGGTGGAAGGCTGGGCCGCATGACGTCCGAACCCACGACCACCACCCCCAGGGCGACCATCGGGCTCACCGGGCTCGCGGTGATGGGCCGCAACCTGGCCCGCAACATCGCCCGGCACGGGCACACGATCGCGGTGCACAACCGGACCACGTCGCGGATGACCAGCCTGCTCGAGGAGTTCGGCGACGAGGGTGACTTCGTCGGCAGCGAGAGCGTCGAGGACTTCGTCGCCTCCATCCGGCGGCCGCGCGCGATCATCGTGATGGTCAAGGCCGGCGCCGCGACCGACGCGGTCGTCGACGAGCTGGTGCCGCTGCTCGACGAGGACGACATCGTGGTGGACGCGGGCAACGCGCACTACGAGGACACCCGCCGGCGCGAGAAGGCGCTGGCCGAGAAGGGCCTGCACTTCGTCGGCATGGGCGTCTCCGGCGGTGAGGAGGGCGCCCTGCACGGGCCCTCGATCATGGTCGGCGGCTCCGACCACGCCTACGCCACCCTCGGCCCGGTCCTCGAGTCGATCGCCGCGCAGGTCGACGGCACGCCCTGCTGCGCGCACGTCGGGCCCGACGGGGCGGGCCACTTCGTGAAGATGGTGCACAACGGCATCGAGTACGCCGACATGCAGCTCATCGCGGAGGCCTACGACCTGCTCCGCTCCGCGCTGGGCCTGAGCCCGGCCGAGATCGCGGAGGTGTTCCGCGGCTGGAACGACGGTGACCTCGAGTCGTTCCTGATCGAGATCACCGCCGACGTGCTGGCCCACGAGGACGCCGCGACCGGCAAGCCGTTCGTCGACGTGGTCGCCGACGCCGCCGAGCAGAAGGGCACCGGCCGGTGGACCGTGCAGAGCGCCCTCGACCTCGGGGTCCCGGTGACCGGCATCGCCGAGGCCACCTTCGCCCGCAGCCTGTCCGGGCACCTCGAGCAGCGCGCCGCGGCCCGCGACACCTTCGGCTCCGGGAGCGCCGACCCGGGCGTCGAGGACCGGGACGGGTTCGTGGACGACGTACGCGCCGCGCTGTACGCCTCGAAGGTGGTCGCCTACGCGCAGGGCTTCGACCAGATGCGGGCCGGCAGCGACGAGCACGGCTGGGGCGTCGACCTGGGCAGGATGGCCACCATCTGGCGCGGCGGCTGCATCATCCGGGCCCGCTTCCTGAACCGCATCGCCGACGCGTACGACGGGCAGGGCGACCCGGCGAGCCTGCTGGTCGACCCGTACTTCGCCGACGCGGTGTCGCGCGGGGTGGACGCCTGGCGCCGCGTGGTGGCCACCGCCGCACGGAGCGGGGTGCCGACGCCGGCGTTCTCCTCGTCGCTGGCCTACTTCGACGCGCTGCGCCGCGACCGGCTGCCGGCCGCGCTGATCCAGGGGCTGCGCGACAACTTCGGGGCGCACACCTACCGCCGCGCCGACCGGGACGGTGTCTTCCACACCACCTGGGCCGGCGACCGCACCGAGTCCCCCGCCGGCTGACGCGGGGGGCGCGTGGCTGCCAGTTTCGGCAGGGCTGTCCGCGCTCACGCGTCGGAGCGGGAACGGGCCAGGATCCGCTCCCGCTTCGACGGCTGCAGGTTGGCGCGGGACAGGTCGCCGTCGAAGTGGGCGCGGACGCGGGGGTCCATCACCCGGCGCCACAGGGGCGGCACCATCGCGAGCAGGATCATCCCGGCGTACCCGGTGGGCAGCGCCGGCGACTCCTCGAAGTCACGCAGCGTCTGGTAGCGCCGGGTCGGGTTCGCGTGGTGGTCGCTGTGCCGCTGCAGGTGGTAGAGCAGCACGTTCGTGGCGATGTTGTTGCTGTTCCAGGAGTGCGACGGCAGCACCCGCTCGTAGCGCCCGGTGCCGTCCGGGCCGGTGCGCTGCCGGCGCATGCCGTAGTGCTCGAGGTAGTTCACGACCTCCAGCAGGCTGATGCCGACGGCCGCCTGGATGAGCAGGAACGGCAGGACCCCCCACCCGAAGCCGGCGACCAGCGCGCCCCACAGCACCAGCGACATCAGCCAGGAGTTGAGGACGTCGTTGCGGATCGACCAGTGGCTCTGGTTCCGGCGCCTGAAGCGGGGCTTCTCCAGGCTCCACGCGCTGCGCAGCGAGCCGATGACGGTGCGCGGCAGGAAGGCGTAGAGCGACTCACCGACCCGGGAGCTGGCCGGGTCCTCCGGCGTCGCGACCCGGACGTGGTGACCGCGGTTGTGCTCGATGTAGAAGTGGCCGTAGAAGCTCTGCGCCAGGGCGATCTTGGCCAGCCAGCGCTCGTGCTGCTCCTTCTTGTGGCCGAGCTCGTGGGCGGTGTTGATGCCGATGCCGGCGATCATCCCGATGCTCAGCGCGAGACCGACCCGGTCGACCGCCGGCAGGCCGCCGCGGGTGAACATCCAGCAGGCCCACACCAGCGCGGCGTACTGGATCGGCAGGTACAGGTAGGTGATCCACCGGTAGTAGCGGTCGTTCTCGAGCGCCTCGATCACGTCGTCCGGGGGGTTGCTCCGGTCGAGCCCGGCGAGCAGGTCGACGGCGGGCACCACGCCGAACACCACGATCGGTCCGATCCACCACCACACGCCCCAGCCGGTGAGCGCGTGCATCCCCCACGCGACGAACGCGAGGGACGGTACGACGAGACCGAGCAGCCACAGGTAGCGCTTGGAGTCGGTCCACTGCTCGGTGGACCCCGGCGGGACGGTCGAGCCGGCGATCGTGGCCATGGCGGGCACCTCCAGATCGGTTTACAAAACCATGGGAAATGTAAACCGATCCGGAGCGGGTGTAAACCCCACCAGGGGTGCCGTCAGCTGTTCTCCTTGCGGAACGTGGCGGTGCCCCACCAGATCGCGAGCCCGAACAGCAGCAGCGACCAGCCGGAGCCCCAGAGCAGGCCCGAGGACCCGAAGTCGCCGCCGAAGGCACTGCGCACCGCGTCGACGACGTGCCGGATCGGCATGAAGTCGCTGGCCTTCTCCAGCCAGGCCGGGCCGATCGTCATCGGCAGCAGGATCCCGGACAGCAGCAGCACGGGCATCATCACGACGTTGATGACCGGGGCCATCACGTCCTCGCTCTTGGTGGTGAGCGCCAGCGCGTTGGACGCCGCCGCGCAGGCCCCACCGATGAGCAGGGTCAGCAGCACCCCGAGCAGCAGGCCACCGAAGGACGCGTCCATGCCGAGGGCGTAGCCGAGCCCGATCAGGATCAGGGCCTGCACGTGGAGCTGCAGCAGGTCGCGGTAGAGCCGACCGACCAGCAGCGCAGTGCGCGAGGCCGGTGTGACCCGCTCGGCCTCGATCACGCCCTCGCGCCACTCGCCGATGAGCGAGAAGCCGGCGAAGAAGGCACCGAAGATGCCGAGCTGGACGAGCATGCCCGGCACGAAGAACGTGTAGGCGTTGGTGGCGCCGAACTGCGTGACCAGCGGCTTGAGCAGCGGGCCGAACAGCAGCAGGTAGAGCACCGGCTGGAAGGCGCCGATCAGCACCCACGCGGGGTTGCGGAGGTTCATCCGGATCTGGCGCCGGAAGACGATGGAGGACTCGCGCAGAAATCTCATCGGAGGACCGCCTCGGGTGCGTCGGTGGGCTCGGGGTCGTCGGCGGCGGGCTCGCCGCCGTCGCCCTGCTGGGCGGCCTCGGCGTCGCGCAGGGACCGGCCGGTCAGGGTGAGGAACACGTCGTCGAGCGTGGGCCGGTGCACCTCGATCGCGTCGAGGTCGATGCCGGCCCGGTCGAGGTCGCGCAGCAGGCCCGGGACGGCCCGGCCGGCGCGCGGGACCCGGCCGCGGACCATCCGGTCCTCGACCTCGACCTCGGCCCGGCCGTCGGTGATCGTGGTCAGCCGGGCGGCCGCGTCACCGACCCGGGCAGGGTCGGCCACCTCGATCTCGACCAGGTCGCCCGCGACCTGCGCCTTGAGGTTGTCGGAGGTGTCGGCGGCGACGATCCGGCCCTGGTCGATGATCAGGATCCGGTCGGACAGCGCGTCGGCCTCGTCGAGGTAGTGGGTGGTCAGGAAGACCGTCGCGCCGCGCCGGGCGCGCAGGTCGCGGATGTGCTCCCAGAGGTTCGCGCGGGCCTGCGGGTCGAGCCCGGTGGTCGGCTCGTCGAGGAACACCAGCGACGGCTCGTGGATCAGCCCCATCACGATGTCGAGGCGCCGCTTCTGGCCGCCGGACATGTTCTTGGGCATCCGCTGCCAGAGCCCGTCGAGGTTCATCTGCTCGAAGAGCCGCTTGCCCCGCTCCTCGACCACCGACCGCTTGAGGCCGTAGAGCATGCCGTGGTCCATCACCTCGTCGCCGGCGCGGGCACCGCTGAAGGCGCCGCCGGCCTGGGAGACGTAGCCGATGCTGCGGCGCACCTGCTCGGACTCCCGGACGACGTCGTAGCCGGCCACCGTGGCCGTGCCCTCCGTCGGGGTGAGCAGCGTGGTGAGCATCCGCAGCGTCGTGGTCTTGCCGGCGCCGTTGGGGCCGAGGAAGCCGACGACCTCGCCCTCGGCCACGTCGAGGTCGACGCCGTCGACGGCGCGCACCTCGGTCTTCTTCTTGCCCTGCCGGGTCTGGAAGGTCTGCACGAGACCCCGTGCACGGATCATCCTGGTTCCTCACTGTTCAAACTTGAATACTGAGCAACTGTCCCGGCCGGAGAGGCGCGTGTCAACCGGGATTCCGCCAGTACAGACCGGGCCACCGACACAAACTCATCGACAGGCCCGAACCCGCCCCAAAGCGGGCGGTCAGCGGGCGGCCAGCAGCGCCTTGTACCGCTCCCGGTCGTGGTGCATCTGCCAGCCCGGGTCGTCCGGCGCCGGCTGCCAGCCGGCGGGCTCGCCGGCGAACGCGAGCCGCCCGGCCCGCAGGTCCTCCAGCAGCGCGGCCACCCACGCGCGCTCCACCTCGGCGGTGGAGACCTGCAGGTCCAGGACACGTACGACGTGCGGCGGCGCGAGCCCCGACGCGGCGACGGCGCGCTTGTCCCGCAGGTCCGCGAGGTGCGCGTCCAGGGCGGGCAGCCGCCGCTCGAGGTGCCGGACGATCACGTCGCGGGGGAACAGCACCGACATCGACAGCGCGGTGTGCAGCGGCAGCGGGTCGAGCACCCGGACCTTCTCCAGCGACGAGGTGAACAGCGCGGTCAGCTCGTCGCGGCCGGCCTCCGTCGTCGTGTACACCGCGACCTCGCGCGTCCCGTCCACGAGGTCGTGCCGGTCGACGTACCCCTGCCGGGTCAGCGTGCTGAGCGCGGAGTAGATGGACCCGGGGTTGATGTGCGCCCACTCGTCGACCTCCCACGACATCAGCTCGCGGCGGATCTGGTAGCCGTTGACCGGCTCGAAGAGGCGCACGGCGCCGAGCACCAGCAGTCGGGTCTCGGTCGCCGCCATGGCCGGAAGTGTAGGTCCGGAATACCGGCCGGGTCCGGGACGGTTGGCCGGAGGTGCTCCTCTCCCGCCGGCTGACCCAGCTGCTCGTCGGGCTCGCGCTGTACGGCGTGAGCCTGGCCCTCGTGCTCCGGGCGGGGCTCGGCCTCGCACCGTGGGACGTGCTGCACCAGGGGCTCGCCGAGCACCTCGGCACGACCATCGGCCAGATGGTGGTCGCGGTCAGCTTCGTGGTGCTGCTGGCGTGGCTCCCGCTGCGGGAGCGACCCGGCTTCGGGACCTTCGCCAACGCGGTGCTGGTCGGGGTCTTCGTGGACCTGACCCTGCTGGTCCTCGACCCGGTGCAGTCCTTGCCGGTGCGGGTGCTCCTGCTGCTCGGCGGCGTGCTGCTCAACGGGCTGGCGACCGCGCTCTACATCGGGGCGTCGCTGGGGCCGGGTCCGCGCGACGGGCTGATGACCGGCCTGGTCCGGCGGACCGGCCGCTCCGTCCGGCTCGTGCGCACCCTCATCGAGGTCACCGTGCTGCTCGTGGGGTTCCTGCTCGGCGGCACCGTGGGGGTCGGCACGGTGCTCTACGCGGTCGCGATCGGGCCGGTCGCGCACGCGCTCCTGCCGCTGTTCACCATCGCGTCACGACGGGCCGAACCGGTCGCATAGAGTCACCCGCATGACGACCCGGGAGGGCGGCGCCGCCGTCACCAAGCGGCGTTCTCTCCCCGTCTGGGCCGAGACCGTCGTGCTGCTCGTGCTGGCCCTGGTGGTGTCGGCGATCGTGAAGACGTTCTTCGTGCAGATGTTCTTCGTGCCGTCCGGGTCGATGCGGCCGCTGTTCGTGGACGACGACCGGATCCTGGTCCAGAAGATCTCCTACTGGAACGGCCCGGTGAAGCGGGGCGACGTCGTGGTGTTCGACGACCCGGGCGGCCGCTGGCTCGGTGTCGAGGGCGCGCCGCGGCTCTCGCCGGTGCAGAAGGCGCTGTCCGAGGTCGGGCTGTACCCGACCGGCGGGCACCTGGTGAAGCGGGTCATCGGCGTCGGCGGCGACCGCGTGGTCTGCTGCGACAAGCAGGGCCGGGTCACCGTCAACGGGGTGCCGCTGTCGGAGAAGGCCTACATCATGCGCGGGGCCAGCCCGTCCGACCGGCCCTTCGACGTGACCGTGCCGAAGGGCCGGCTGTGGGTGATGGGCGACAACCGCTCGAACAGCGAGGACTCCCGCTACCACCAGGACCTGCCGGGCGGCGGGACCGTGCCCGAGAAGGACGTGGTCGGCAAGGTGTGGGCGATCGTCTGGCCGTTCGACCGGGCGCACCGGCTCTCCGAGCCGAGCACCTTCGAGAACCCGAGGCTGCAGGCCACGCACCGGTAGGTCTCAGGCCACGAACCGGTAGCCCATCCCGGGCTCGGTGAGCAGGTGCCGCGGGCGGGACGGGTCGGTCTCGAGCTTGCGACGCAGGCCGGCGACGTACACCCGTAGGTAGTTGGTCTCGACGGCGTACCCCGGCCCCCACACCTCGGCGAGCAGCTGCCGCTGGGGGACCAGCCGGCCGGGCCGGGTGACCAGCGCCTCGAGCAGCCGCCACTCGGTCGGCGTCAGCCGGACCTCCTCGCCGTCGCGGAGCACGCGGGTGGCGGCGAGGTCGACGGTGAACGCGTCGGTGACCACGGGCGCCGGCGGCTGGTCGGGTACGGCGCGACGCACCGCGGCCCGCACCCGCGCGAGCAGCTCGTCCATGCCGAACGGCTTGGTGACGTAGTCGTCCGCGCCGACGTCGAGCGCCTCCACCTTGTCGTCGGAACCGTGCCGCGCGGACAGCACGATCACGGGCACCTGGCTGTGCTTCCGGATCCGGCGCAGCACGTCGACGCCGGACAGGTCGGGCAGGCCCAGGTCGAGGAGCACCACGTCCGGGTCGTCCTCCCGGACCGCCTCGACCGCGGTCCGTCCGTCGCGCGCGGGCAGCACCTGGTAGCCGCGGGCCCGCAGCCCGATCGCCAGCGTGCGCTGGATGGCCGGGTCGTCGTCGACGACCAGGACGGTGGTCACGGCAGGGCCGGCTCGGACAGCGCCGGCAGCGGTACGGCGGGCAGGCTGACCGTCATGGTCAGGCCGCCGCCGGCCGTGTCGGACGCGACCAGGGTCCCGCCCATCGCCTCGGTGAGCCCGCGGGCGACCGCCAGGCCGAGGCCCACCCCCTCACCGGTCGGGGCGTCGCCGAGCCGCTGGAAGGGCTCGAACAGGGACGGCTTGGCGGCGTCCGGCACACCGGGCCCGTGGTCGACCACGTGCAGCGCGACGTGACCGTCCGTCAGGCCGGTGGAGACCCGCACCTCCCCGGCCGTGTGCCGCAGGGCGTTGTCCACCAGGTTGGCCACCACCCGGTCGAGCAGGCCGGCGTCGACCCGGACCGGTGGCAGGTCGTCGGGCAGGTCGAGGCGCACCCGGTCCCCGCCCGGGACGGCGACCACGGCGCGGGCGACCACGTCGTCGAGGCCGACCAGGTCCGGGACGAGGGTGACCCCGCCGGTCTGCAGGCGGCTCAGGTCCAGCAGGTTGGCGATGATCGCCGCGAGCCGGTCGGCCGACTCCTCGATGGCCTCGAGCAGCTCGTCCCGGTCGCCGGAGCTCCAGGCGACCTCGGGCGCACGCAGCGTCGACACGGCCGCCTTGATGCCGGCGAGCGGGGTGCGCAGGTCGTGCGAGACGGCGGCCAGCAGCGCCGTACGCAGCCGGTTGCCCTGCGCCAGCCGCTCGGCCGCGGCCGCCTGGGCGGCGAGCTCGGACCGGTCGAGCACGACCGCGAGGTGGGTGGCGAACGCGGCCAGCACGCGCAGGTCGTGCGGCGGCAGCGGCCGGCCGCGCAGCAGCAGCTTGACCCGCTGCGACGCGTCCGCCTCCGCGTCCGCGGCGGCCGGTGTCGTGGGCGGGTCGTCGCCCCGGGTCGCGACCACGGCCCAGGCCCCGTCGACGTCGGCGCGCAGCACGGTGGCGGCGGTCATCGCGAAGGTCTCCCGGACCAGGTCGAGCAGGTCGCCGACGCCGTGCTCGCTGCGCAGCAGGGCGCGGTTGAGCCGGGTGAGGGTGTCCGCCTCGCGGCGGGCCAGGTCGGCCTGCACGCTGCGCCGGGCAGCGGTGTCGACGACGGTCGCGACGGAGACGGCGACCACCAGGAACAGCACGAGCGCCACCAGGTTGTCGACGTCGTCCACGGTGAGGGTGTGCAGCGGCGGGGTGAAGAAGTAGTTCAGCAGCACGCTGCCGAGCACGGCCGAGACCACCGAGGGCCAACGCCCGCCGACCAGCGCGACCAGCACCGTGAGGGCCAGGAACGCCAGTGCCTGCGAGGTGGGCACGTGCCGGGAGGCGGCCAGCAGACCGGTCAGGGCGACCGGCCCGAGCAGCGCCAGCACCCAGCCCGCGAGCCGGCGGCCGGGCGACAGGGCGCTCGGCCGGCCCGGGTCGACCCCTCCGCGGGCGAACGGGTGGCTGACCAGGACCACGTCGATGTCGCCTGAGTCGGCGACCAGCCGGTCGCTCACGCCCGCCCTCAGCGCCGCCCGCAGCCGGCCGCGCCGGCTGACGCCGACCACGACCTGGGAGGCGTCGAGCCCGCGCGCGAGGTCGAGCACGGCCTGCGCCGGGTCGGCCGCGGTGACGGTGTGGTGCACGCCGCCGAGCTCCTCGCAGAGGCCGCGCAGCCGCTCCAGCCCGGCCGGGTCGGGCGCCCCGCCGGGGCCGGGACGGGCGACGTGCACGCTGTGCAGGTCGGCACCCGGGACCCGGGCGGCGTGCCGCAGCAGCACCTCGCCCTCGGGGCCGCCGGCGAGTGCGACGAGCACCCGCTCGGGACGGCTCACGGGGACCACCTCTTCATTGTGCGCTCAGCCCACGTGCACGTGCGGGCGGCGGCGGCGCCGCGGCTCGTTGCGACGCAGCACCTCGCGGGTGACCGGTGCGACCTCGCCGGAGCCGAAGAGCAGGAACCGTGCGAAGTTCGCGGCCGGGTTGCCCTCGGTCCACTCGAAGTAGATGTGCGGGGTCACCCCGGTCACGTCGCGCATGTGCAGCAGCAGCGCGGCCAGCGCGTTCGGCACCGACGAGGACTCCACCGTCAGCACCCGGTGGTGCCCGTGCATCACGCGCCCGTGCACGTCGAGCCGGGACTCGAAGTCGGACGGGTCCGTGACCGTCACCTCGACGAACACCACGTCGGCGTCGTCGGGCAGGTCCTGGTCGTCGCGGATCTGGCGGAGCTTGTCGTCGTACTCCCGCGGGTCGCGCCCGTCGTCCGGCTCGTTGGCGACCAGCCGGATCGTCCGGCGGGCGCAGTCGCGCAGGAACAGCTCCGCGGTGGCGTCGAGGTGCACGTCGGTCGTCCGCAGCTCGAAGGAGCGGGACAGCCGCGAGGCGAACGAGACGGCGAGGATGGCGGCGATGAAGCAGGCGCCGATCTTCACGCCGTCGGGCCGCTCGATGACGTTGTCGACCGTCGTGTAGACGAACACCAGCGTGATCACCGCGAACGCCCAC
>DASTGV010000308.1:0-5526 GCA_035718765.1 Nocardioidaceae bacterium | reverse complement strand
CTGGAGCTCCAGCCGTGGGAGTCCCGGATCTACGCGCTGTAGCGGTCCATCCGTACGTCGAGCCACTCGGCGAGGTCCCGGTAGACCTCGTCCTTGTTGGTCTCGTTGAACACCTCGTGCCGGGCCCCCGGGTACACCGTCAGCGTGACGTCCTCGAGGCCCTCGGCGCGGAGCCGGTCGACGAGCGCGTGGACGAGCGCCAGCTGTCCGTTGACCGGGTCGTGCTCCCCGACCGCGACGTACACGGGCAGGTCTTTGCGGATCTGGCCGAGCCGCTCCGGGTCGGCGACCGCGCGAGCAGCGACGAACATCTGTCTGCCGGCGTCCCCGTGGAGCCCGAAGCCGCAGCGGGGGTCCGCGACGTACCGGTCGACCTGCGCCTCGTCCCGGCTGAGCCAGTCGTAGTCGGTCCGAGCCGGCGCGAACGGCGCGTTGAACATCGACAGGTCGAGCGGCTGGTCGAGGTCGAGGGACGGCTCGAGCAGGTCCAGGACGGCGGTGCCGGTGAGCACGAGCGCGTCGATGTCGCCGCTGTGGTCGAGGACGTACTGCTGGGCGGCGAACGACCCCATGCTGTGCCCGAGCAGGACCAGCGGCACGTCCGGGTGCTCCTCGCGGGCCCGCAGCCGCAACCGGTCGATGTCCGCCACGAGCTCGGTCCAGCCCTCGGCCCCGATCCGGCCGAGCTCGTCGTCCGAGGTCGCGGTCCGGCCGTGCCCGCGGTGGTCCTGGGCGTAGACGGCGTAGCCGCGCTCGGTGAGGTAGCCGGCCAGGTCGTCGTAGCGCAGTGCGTGCTCGCCCATCCCGTGGGTGAGCTGTACGACGGCCCTCGCCGGCGTCTCGGGCAGCCAGCGGTACGCCGCGACCGTGGTGCCGCCGCTGCTCTCGAAGTCGGCGCGGGTGTGTCGCTCGGCCATGCGTGCTCCTCCGGGGGTGTGGGTCCGGCCGACTCTAGGGGGTCCCGGTCCCGACGGGTCGGACCTCACCGCGTCCGCTGCCGGTTCGCTGCCGGGCCACCCCGGCGTGACGGAGCACCCGTCACGATTAGCCGTCCGGCCCGGTCGTTTGGCATGATGGGAAGTTGTGCCGCGCTGGGGGAGCGTCGTCCGGGTCGACTCCGACTCGGCGTCTGCGGTGCTCGACTAGGCTGAGCCCGCCGGGTCCGCTCGGCGACTCGACCTTGTCCGTCTATCGAACGCCGACCGCTGGACCTTACTTGTCTGACCTACCTCGACACCGCGACCAGGTGCCCCGGCACCGCATCGTCAAGGCCGTTGCCATCACCGTGGCGGCGGTCCTGGTCGTGGTGCTGACCGGCGGCTTCTTCGTGTACCGGCACCTGAACAACAACATCACGGGCATCGACATCACCTCGGCCCTGGGCACCGACCGTCCCACCGAGGTCAAGCAGAAGACCCCGCAGAAGCCGCTGAACATCCTGCTGCTGGGCTCCGACACCCGCCAGGGTCAGACCGGGCACATCGGCGGTGACACCCCCGGGCTGTCGGACACGACGATCCTGCTGCACATCTCCGGTGACCGGAAGCTGGCCTACGGCGTCAGCCTGCCCCGGGACGCGATGGTCGAGCGGCCCTCGTGCGTGCGCAAGGACGGACAGGGCACCGACCCCGGCGGCCTGAGCATGTTCAACGCGGCGTACGCCGTCGGCGGCCCCGCCTGCACGGTCAAGACCGTCGAGAAGCTCACGAACATCCGGATCAACCACTTCGTGGTCATCGACTTCAACGGCTTCCGCAAGATGGTCGACGCCCTCGGCGGCGTCGAGGTCTGCGTGCCCAAGGAGGTCAACGACACCACGGGCCACATCTACCTGCCGGCCGGGACCTACGACGTGAAGGGCCAGCGGGCGCTCGACTACGTGCGGGTGCGGCACAGCATCTCCGACAACGGCGACATCGGCCGGATGAAGCGCCAGCAGGCGTTCCTCGCGTCGATGGCCAACAAGGCCGTCTCCGCCGGCACCCTGGTCAACCCGGTGCGACTGGTGAGGTTCCTCGACGCGGCCACCAAGTCGCTGACCACCGACACCGGCCTGTCCAGCCTCGACAAGCTGGGCGGCCTGGCCAAGTCGCTCAAGGGCATCGGGCTCGACCACATCCAGTTCATCACCGTGCCGTTCAAGACCTACGAGCCCGACCCGAACCGCCTCCAGTGGGCGCCGGGCGCGAACCGGCTCTGGTACCGCGTCCGCAACGACATGCCGATCAACAAGCGCTTCGCGGACGAGGTCACCACCGCGGCCGGCAAGCCGTCCGCCGGGACGAGCCCGACGCCCAGCCAGAGCCCGTCGGCCGGGTCGAGCCCGAGCCAGGGCTCCAGCCCGTCGCAGTCGCAGTCCGACGCGGCCGCGGCCGCCGCGGCACGGGCCCAGGAGAACGGGCTCTGCGCCTAGGCCCTGCAGGACCTACCGGACCCGCGTGCCCTCGATGCCGGCCCGGGTCGCGTGCGTCTCGAGGTAGGCCGTCACCAGGGCGATGCCCTCGTCGATGATGTGCGGGTCGCCGACCAGCGAGTTCTCGTAGGCCAGCTGGAAGATCCGGTCGGCCACCTCGACGGCGAGCTCGGCGTAGCGTCCGTCCGAGTCCTCGAAGACCATCCCGGCCGACCGTGCGACGTGGAAGAGCTCCTGGGCCATCCGGCGGTTGTGCGCGCGGATGTACTCCTGCACCGCGACGTTGGTCCGGCCGCGGAACCAGATCGTCACGAACGACGGCCGCCGGTGGTAGACCTTCACGAACGCGCGCATCGTGGTCTCGACCATCGCGCGCACGCTCAGCACCGTCAGGGCGCCGAGGTCCTCCTCGACCTGCGCGTCCATCTCGGCGATGTCGCGCTCCACGAGCGCGAGCAGCACCGACTCCTTGTCGGCGAAGTACTGGTAGAGCGACGCGACGGGCAGGTCGGCCCCAGCCGCGATGGCCCGGGTGGTGACCGCCTCCACGCCCTGGTGGACGACGATCTCGGCGGCGACCTCCAGGATCCGCTGCACCCGGTCACGGCTGCGCACCTGCTGGGGGACCCGCCGGCGTGCGGGCCCCCGACCGTTCTCCCTCGCGACAGTCATGACGGTGACACCGTTTCACAGTTCTCGCGGCGGGCGCGCTGCGACCGGGCGGATGGCCCTCGTCAGCCGGCCGCCATCTCCACCAGCTTCTTGGTGAAGGCCGGCAGGTCGTCGGGCTTGCGGCTGGTGACCAGGTTGCCGTCCACGACGACCTCCTCGTCGACCCAGGTGGCGCCGGCGTTGCGGATGTCGGTCTGCAGGCTCGGCCAGGAGGTGAGGGTCTTGCCGCGCAGCACGTCGGCCTCCACCAGCGACCAGGGTGCGTGACAGATGGCCGCCACGGTCCGGCCGGACTCGAAGAACGCCCGCACGAAGTTGACCGCGCCCGGGTCGGTGCGCAGGGTGTCCGGGTTGGCCACGCCTCCGGGCAGCACCAGGGCGTCGTACGACATCGGGTCGGCGTCGGCGACGACCTCGTCGACCGTGAAGGTGTCGGCCTTGTCGAGGTGGTGGAACGCCTGGACCTCGCCGGACTCGGGGGAGATCAGCTTCGCGGTGCCGCCGGCCTCCTCCACCGCCTTCCAGGGCTCCGTGAGCTCGACCTGCTCGATGCCCTCGCTGGCGACCAGGAAGGCGATGGTCTTGCCCTGCAGCGCGTTCTCGGTCATGTCGCTTCCTCCGAAGTCTGCGGTCGATGTCGGTTCCGGGGTTCCGGTAACCGCCATGGCCGGGGACAAACGCCCGTTTCGTCGGCCGGGGGCGGGGTACCCGAGCGGGCATGCCCCGCTCGCCCTGGCGGTCCGCCCTGCCCGAACGACAGCCCGAACGGCTGCCCGCGCGCCTGCGTGGCGTGATCCGCGACCCGATGCAGTGGACCGAGTGGCTCCAGCTGCTCAAGACCGTGGTGGCCGCGGTGATCGCGTGGCTGCTCGCCGCCCGCGTCTTCGAGCTCCCGCAGTCGTTCCTGGCGCCGTGGTCCGCCCTGCTCGTGGTGCACGCCACGGTCTACCGGACCTTCTCCCGAGGCCTGAGGCAGGTGGCCGCCGCGGTCCTCGGGGTGCTGCTCGCGTGGGCGGTGGGCAACCTGATCGGCCTGGACACCGTGGCCGTCTCCGTGCTGCTGGCGGTCGGCCTCGGGATCGGCGCGACGCGATGGTTCGCCGACGAGACGACGGCGGTGGCCGCGACCGGGCTGATCGTGCTCACCACCGGCTTCAGCACCCACGACCAGGTGCTCCTGGACCGGCTCTTCGGCACCTTCATCGGGATCGTGGTCGGCCTCGTCGTCAACCTGATCGTGTGGCCGCCGTTGCGCGACTACTCGGCGGCCAGGGCGATCGACGCGATCGACGACGGGGTGGGGAGGCTGCTGCGGGACATGGCCGAGGAGCTGCACGGCCCCTGCGGCGAGGACCAGGTGGCGGCCTGGGTGGACCGCACCCGCGACCTCGACCAGGACATCGACGCGGCCTGGGCGCTCCTGCGGCAGGCCAAGGAGAGCAGCCGGCTCAACCCGCGGCGGGCCGCCGCCGGCCTGCGGGCGACCGACGTCTACGAGCAGATCCTGCGGGACAACGAGCAGGCCGTCGCCGAGTCCCGCAGCATGGCCCGCTCGCTCGGGCACAGCATCGAGGCCGTCAACGAGTGGGAGCCGGTGTTCCGCGACCGGTGGCTGGCCCTGCTGGGCGAGGCCGGCGAGGCCATCGGGGTGCCCGACTCGGCGCGGGTCACGCAGGTGCGCGCGGACCTCAACCGTCTCGCCGACGACCTCAGCACCGAGGAGCTCTCCGCCCGACACTGGCCGGAGTACGGCGCGCTGCTGATGAACCTGCGCAACGTGGTGACGTCGATGGACCGGGTGGCGGAGCAGAACCCGGTCGTGCTGCCGCGCTACCGCCGGCGCGACCGGCTGCTCAGGGGATGACGATCTGGTCCTTGGCCAGCGCCACCACGCCGCTGTCGCTGACCGTGAAGCCGCGGCGGCGGTCCTCCTCGACGTCGACCCCGATCGTGAAGCCGTCGGGGACGATCACGTTCTTGTCGAGGATCGCGTTGCGGACGATCGCTCCGCGGCCGATGGTGACGTTGTCGAAGATGACGCTCCGCTCCACCTTGGCGCCCGCTCCGACGTACACGTTGGTGCCGATCACCGTGCTGTCCACGTTGGCGCCGGAGACGATCGAGCCGCCGCAGACGATGGTGTCGCGGGCGAAGGCGTTCTCGACGAACTTCGCGCCGGGAAGCTGCGGGTGTGAGGTGAAGATCGGCCAGTCGGTGTTGTAGAGGTTGAAGATCGGCTCGACGGACACCAGGTCGAGGTGCGCCTCGTGGTAGGAGTCCAGCGTCCCCACGTCGCGCCAGTAGTCCCGGTCGCGGTCCGTGGCGCCGGGCACCACGTTGCGCTTGAAGTCGTAGACGCACGCCTGCTGCTGCGCGACGAGCATCGGGATGATGTCGCCGCCCATGTCGTGGCGCGAGTCCGGGTTGGCGGCGTCCCGCTC
>DASTGV010000307.1:0-4819 GCA_035718765.1 Nocardioidaceae bacterium | reverse complement strand
GGCCGCCCACGGGGAGCCGGAGGCGGCCATGAACCAGCGCACCGCGTCCGCGCCGTGCTCGTCCATCAGCGGCATCGGCTCGAGGATGTTGCCGAGGTGCTTGGACATCTTGCGGCCGTCCTCGGCCAGGATGTGGCCGAGACAGAGCACGTTGCGGTACGACGACTCGTCGAACACCAGGGTGCCGATCGCCATCAGCGTGTAGAACCAGCCCCGGGTCTGGTCGATCGCCTCGCAGATGAAGTCCGCCGGGTACGCCTGCTCGAACACGCGCGCCGACTCGGGCGCGTGCGGGTAGCCCCACTGCGCGAACGGCATCGACCCGCTGTCGAACCAGGCGTCGATCACCTCGGGCACCCGCCGGGCCTCGCCGCCGCACTCCGGGCAGGCGAGCACCACGTCGTCGACGTACGGACGGTGCGGGTCCAGCGACGACTGGTCGCTGCCGGACAGCTCGGAGAGCTCCGCCAGCGAGCCGACGCAGGTCTGGTGGCCCTCGCCGCAGCGCCAGATCGGCAGCGGCGTGCCCCAGTAGCGGCTGCGCGACAGCGCCCAGTCGATGTTGTTGGTCAGCCAGTCGCCGTAGCGGCCCCACTTGATGGTCTCGGGGAACCAGCTGGTCTTCTCGTTCTCGCGGAGCAGCGCGTCCTTGACCGCGGTGGTGCGGACGTACCACGACGGCTGGGCGTAGTACATGAGCGCCGTGTGGCAGCGCCAGCAGTGCGGGTAGCTGTGCTCGTAGGCGACGTGCCGGAACAGCAGGCCGCGCGCGTCGAGGTCCTTCACCAGGTCCGCGTCGGCGTGCTTGAAGAACTGGCCGCCGACCAGCGGGACGTCGGCGCCGAAGTGCCCGTCCGGCTGCACGGGTACGACGACCGGCAGGCCGTAGGCCCGGGCGACCCCCATGTCGTCCTCGCCGAAGGCGGGGGACTGGTGCACCAGGCCGGTGCCGTCCTCGGTGGTGACGTAGTCGGCGAGCACCACGATGTGCGGCGGGGTCCCGCCCTCGGCGACGGCGGGGAACTCCACCAGCTCGAACGGCCGCTGGTAGGTCCAGCGCTCCATGTCCTCGCCGCGCACCTTGTCCTGGACGGTCCAGCCCTCGCCGAGGACCTGCGCGAACAGCGGCTCGGCCACCACCAGCGTCTCGGTGCCGTCGGTGGCCACCACGTAGGTGACGTCCGGCCGGGCGGCCACGGCGGTGTTCGACACCAGCGTCCACGGCGTGGTCGTCCAGACGAGCAGGGCGGCGCGGCCGGCGTACGGGCCGGAGGTGAGCGGGAACCGCACGTAGACGCTGGGGTCGGTGACCGTCTCGTAGCCCTGGGCCAGCTCGTGGTCGGAGAGCCCGGTCCCGCAGCGCGGGCAGTACGGCGCGACGCGGTAGTCCTCGACGAGCAGGCCCTTGGTGTGGATCTGCTTGAGGGCCCACCAGACCGACTCGACGTAGGCGGGGTCCATGGTGCGGTAGGGGTCGCTGGTGTCGACCCAGTAGCCCATGCGCTCGGTCATCTCCTCGAACGCGTCGACGTGCCGCAGCACGGACTCCCGGCACCGGGCGTTGAACTCGGCCACGCCGTAGGCCTCGATGTCCTTCTTGCCGGAAAAGCCCAGCTCCTTCTCGACGGCGAGCTCGACCGGCAGGCCGTGACAGTCCCAGCCGGCCTTCCGCTCCACCAGGTAGCCCTGCATGGTCTTGAAGCGGGGGAAGACGTCCTTGAAGACGCGCGCCTCGACGTGGTGGGTGCCGGGGCGGCCGTTCGCGGTCGGCGGCCCCTCGTAGAAGGTCCAGCGGGGCCGGTCGGAGGCCCGGTCCAGCGACTTGTCGAAGGTCTTGCTGTCCCGCCAGAGCGCGAGGATCTCGTGCTCGAGGGCGGGGAGGTCCACCTGGGGCGGGACGGGGCGGTAGTCGCTCACGGGGGTTCCTTCGGGTGCGTCGCTTCGGCCGGGTGCTGCGGGGCTGAAGGGACGAGAGCCGGGCTCCCGCGGTACCACCCTCCTTGGCGGCCCGCTGCTGCCGGGTCACCCACTCGAAGGCACCGCTGCCGGTTCTACCCGTCCGGCCCTGGGGACCGGTCGCTCTTCCGGCGGCTCGGGGGTGATCTTCGCTCCGGACAACACCCCCGGGCTCTCACCGTCCCCGGGTCGCTGCCGGCTGTGCTCGGAGCTACTCGTCCCGTCCACACCGTGCGGTGCGACAAGTCTGCCAGACCGGGCCAGGTCCGCTCACCTCGGTTTCGGGGGAAGCGGGGCGTTCCTGAAAGTTCGCGAAACGTGGGCGTGCTCTGTTGTCTCGGGTGTACCCGCGGCATATCCTCGCGGCACGCGTGTGGCCTTCCACACACCTCGGCCCTGTCGAGGAGTGGGAAGTGACCGCACGTTCGTTGATGTACGCACGGCTTTAGGGGGCCGCAAGCCATGGCAGGCACGACAGCACGCAGGCTGGCCGGCAGGACCGTGGCCGCCGCGAAGAGGGTGACCAAGAAGGCCGTGACCGGCCGCACCGTCGCGAAGAAGGCTGTCACGAAGAAGGCAGCCGAGACCAAGGCGCCCGCGAAGAAGGCCGCCACCAGGACCGCGCCGGCCAAGAAGGCCCCGGCCGCCAAGACGGCTGCCAAGAAGGCCGTCGCCGCCAAGAAGGCGCCCACCAAGAAGGCGCCCACCACCCGGGCAGCCACGAAGACCGCCGCGAAGAAGGCCCCCGCGAAGAAGGCGGCCACCAAGAGCGCAGCCGCGAAGAAGGCCCCCGTGAAGAAGGCGGCGACGAGGACCGCCGCCACCAGGACCGCAGCCAAGAGCACCGCCACGAAGACGACCAAGAAGACGCCGGCCACCAGGACCCCCACCGCCACGCCGGCGGCGCGGAGCACGGCCAAGAAGGCGCCTGCGAAGAAGAGCACCAGCACCACCGTTGCGAAGAAGGCACCCGTGAAGAAGACCTCCGCGGTACCGAAGAAGCTCGCGGTCAAGGCCGACGAGAAGCCCTGGACCAAGGCGGAGCTCGACGAGGTCCGCGGCGAGCTGATGACCGACCGTGAGCGGCTGCGCTCCGAGCTCAACCTCGCCGAGCACGAGCTCCACGACCTCATGCGCGACGCCGGCGACGGCGCCGGCAACGACCAGGCCGACGTCGGCTCGACCACCTTCGAGCGCGACCACGAGATGAGCCTGGCCAACAACGCGCGCGAGATGCTCGCGCAGACCGAGCGAGCCCTGCTGCGCATCGAGGCCGGCACCTACGGCATCTGCGAGAGCTGCGGGGAGCCGATCGGCAAGATGCGGTTGATGGCGTTCCCGCGTGCGACACTGTGCCTGTCATGCAAGCAGCGCGAGGAGCGTCGCTGAACCCCAGCGACACGACGGCATCTCCCACCGGTCCCGGCCGGCGCCCACGCGTCCGCACCGGCGCCCTCGTGGTCTTCGGGGTCATCGCACTCGTCGGCTACGCCACGGACGTGCTGACGAAGGTGCTCGCGGTCGAGCACCTCACCGGTCAGCCGCCCCAGCAGGTGGTCGGGGACGCGCTGACCCTCTACCTCGCCCGCAACCCCGGCGCCGCGTTCAGCACCGGCACGTCGTACACGCTGGTGCTCACCTGTGTGGCCGCCGCCGCGGCCGTGGCGGTGCTGTGGGCGGTGCGGCGGCTGCGGAGCACCGGCTGGGCGATCGGCCTCGGCTTCCTGATGGCCGGCGTGCTCGGCAACCTCACCGACCGGCTGTTCCGCTCGCCGGGCGTCTTCCGCGGTCACGTCGTCGACTTCATCCAGCTGCCGAACTGGCCGATCTTCAACGTCGCCGACGTCTGCATCAACATCGCCGCCGGCGTGATCATCCTCCAGGCCGTGCGGGGGGTGTCCATCGACGGCAGCCGGTCCCGGGCGGGCCGCTCCGACGACCCCGCGGCGGCGTCGTGACGATGCCCGACGTCACCGGGGTCGAGCGACGCACGGTCACCGTCCCGGACGGGCTCGCCGGAGAGCGGGTGGACGCGGCCCTGGCCCGGATGTTCGGGCTGTCCCGCACCCGGGCCGCCGAGCTGATCGGCAGCGGCCACGTGAGCGTCGACGGGGCCACGCCCTCGAAGTCCGACCGAGTCGAGCCCGGGTCGCTGCTCGACGTGGCCATCCCCGTGGTGGTCGACCCGGTGGCGGTGGTGCCGGAGACCGTCGAGGGGATCAAGATCGTCCACGACGACGACGCGATCGTGGTGATCGACAAGCCGGTCGGCGTGGCCGTGCACCCCAGCCCCGGCTGGACGGGCCCGACGGTGGTGGGGCACCTGGCCGCGGCCGGCTTCCGGGTCTCGACCAGCGGCGCGGCCGAGCGGCAGGGCATCGTGCAGCGCCTGGACGTGGGTACGTCGGGCGTGATGGTCATCGCCAAGTCCGAGCGGGCCTACTCCGTGCTCAAGCAGGCCTTCCGCGACCGCACGGTCGACAAGACCTACCACGCGCTGGTGCAGGGCCACCCCGACCCGCTCCAGGGCACCGTGGACGCCCCGATCGCGCGCCACCCGCGCCACGACTACAAGTTCACGGTCCGCGCCGACGGCAAGCCCAGCGTCACGCACTACGAGACGCTCGAGGCGCATCGGTTCGCCACCCTGCTCGAGGTGCACCTCGAGACCGGCCGCACCCACCAGATCCGGGTGCACATGGCGGCGCTCAAGCACCCGTGTGTCGGTGACCTGACCTACGGCGCCGACCCCACGCTGGCCCGGCGGGTCGGTCTCGAGCGGCAGTGGCTGCACGCCGTGCGGCTCGGGTTCGAGCACCCCGCGTCCGGCGAGCAGGTCGAGTACGAGTCGGACTACCCCGAC
>DASTGV010000306.1:0-3937 GCA_035718765.1 Nocardioidaceae bacterium | reverse complement strand
CGCACGCCATAACCTAGTGGCGTGACCGAGCCAGACCTGATCGTGGCCGCGGGGGCGGTGGTGGTCCGCAAGGGCCCCGACGTACTGCTCGTGCACCGGCCGAAGTACGACGACTGGTCGTTTCCCAAGGGCAAGCTCGACCCCGGCGAGCACGTCAGCACGTGCGCCGTGCGCGAGGTCGCCGAGGAGACCGGGCTCGACGTCCGGCTCGGCCCGCCGCTGGCCACGCAGGCCTACCAGGTCCGCAACGGCTGGGTCCGGCCGAAGATCGTGCACTACTGGGTGGCCCGGGTGGTGGGCGGCGACGACGTCTCGACGTACCGGCCGAACGCGGAGATCGACGCCGTCGCCTGGGTGCCGCTCGACAAGGCGGCGCGCACCCTCACCTACGAGCGGGACCGGGAGACGCTCGCGGAGGCGGTCACGGTCCGCAAGAAGTCCCACCCCCTGGTCGTGCTCCGGCACGGAAAGGCCGTCAACCGCAAGAGCTGGAAGGGCGACGACCGCAAGCGGCCGCTGGCCAAGGCGGGCGAGCTGCAGGCGGAGCAGGTCGTGCCGGTGCTCGGTGCGTACGGCGTGCAGCGGGTCGTCAGCTCGAGCAGCAAGCGGTGCTGGACCACGGTCAGCCCGTACGCCGACGTCGCGGACCTCTACGTGGAGGTGACCGCCGACCTGTCCGAGGAGGACGCCACCCCGAAGGGCGTCGAGACCATCGTGCACGAGGTCCTGCAGCGCCCCGAGCCGGTCGTGCTCTGCACCCACCGTCCGGTCCTGCCGCACGTCTACGACGCCCTCGGGGTGCGCGACCCGAAGCTCGAGCCCGGCTCGATGATGGTCGTGCACCACCGCCGCGGGCAGGTCGTGGGCCTGGAGCTGCACGAGGCCTGACCGGGCGGTTTCCCGGCGGGAAGTCAGCCCGCCGCACCGGCGTTCACGTGACCGCCGTCTCATGGCCCGCTCAGCGTGGCCAATCCGCAGGACAGCGTTCACCCCCCGTTCACCCGAGGCCGAGGGTCGCTTCATCTCGGCTCCCTAGTTTCAGGGTCGACCGAGATATCTGACTGTCCTCGAGACTCTTTCTTCAGGAGACACGAAGTGAAGCGCACTTCTTTCCGCAGCGTCGCCGCACCGGCGACGGCTGCTCTCATCCTCGGGGCGGCCCTCACCGGCTGCGCCGCGGGCAACGAGAAGTCGGCGGACGCATCCTCGTCCGGCGGCCCCAAGCTCAGCGGCACCCTCAACGGCGCCGGCTCGAGCGCCCAGGAGGCGGCGCAGGGCGCCTGGACCTCCGGTTTCCAGTCGGCGAACTCCGGGGTGACCGTGAACTACGACCCGGTGGGGTCGAGCGGTGGCCGCGAGCAGTTCCTGTCCGGCGGCGTGGACTTCGCCGGCTCCGACGCCGCCCTCACCAGCGACGAGGTCGCCGCCTCCAAGAAGACCTGCCACGGGCAGACCGCCCTGGAGGTGCCGGCGTACATCAGCCCCGTCGCCCTGGTCTACAACCTCGACGGTGTCGACAAGCTCCAGCTGTCGGCCAAGACCGCCGCGGAGATCTTCTCCGGCAAGGTGAAGACCTGGAACGACCCGGCCATCAAGGCCGAGAACCCCGGCGCGAAGCTGCCGGGCGACCGCATCGTCCCGGTGCACCGCTCGGACGGGTCCGGCACCACCGACAACCTGACCCAGTGGATGAGCAAGGCCGGCGAGGGCGCGTGGACGTCCGCCCCCGGCGGCGACTGGCCGCTCAAGGGCGGTGAGGGCGCGGAGGGCACCTCCGGCGTCATCGACGCCGTCAAGAACGGCAAGGGCACCATCGGCTACGCCGACGACAGCCAGGCCGGCGAGCTGAGCAAGGCCTCCATCAAGGTCGGCAGCGCGTACGTCGCGCCGTCCGCCGAGGGCGCCACCAAGGTCGTCGACCTGTCGCCGAAGGCCAGCGGCCGGGCGGCCAACGACATGGCCATCGACATCGACCGGACCACGACCGAGGCGGGCGCCTACCCGCTGACGCTCGCGTCCTACGTCATCGCCTGCCCGACCTACAGCGACAAGAACAAGGCCGACCTGGTCAAGGGCTACCTCACCTACCTGCTCGGGAACGACGGCCAGGCTGCCGCCGCCAAGGCGGCCGGCTCGGCGCCGCTGCCCACCAAGCTGAGCACGGACGCGGTCGCCATCGCCGACAAGATCGCCGCCAAGTAAGCAGCCGGTCCGGCTGACTGCCTGACGGTCGGGCCGGCGGGGGTCGTCGACCTCCGCCGGCTCGACCGGTTCCCGTCCCCGAGAGGAGCCCGCAGGTGACCACCACCGTGGCCCCGTCCGCACGACCCAAGAGGCGTCTTGGCGACGTCGTCTTCGCCGGCGTGAGCTGGGCCGCCGGCTTGGTGATCCTCGCCGCGCTGGCCGGCGTCGCGATCTTCCTGACAGTTGAGGGCGCCCCGGCGTTCCACGCCTCACCGGACGCCTACTTCGGTGCGAAGAGCCTGGTGGCCTACGTCTGGCCGTTGCTGTTCGGCACGGTCCTGGCGGCCGTCCTGGCGCTGCTGATCGCGACCCCGCTCTCCTTGGGTGTCGCCCTCGTCATCTCGCACTACGCGCCGCGGCGGCTCGCGCGCCCCGTGGGCTACGCGGTCGACCTGCTGGCCGCGGTGCCCTCGGTCGTCTACGGCCTGTGGGGCATCGGCTACCTCGGCAAGCACCTGACCCCGACCTACGAGTGGCTCGAGAAGCACCTCGGCTTCCTGCCGTTCTTCGCCGGTCCGGCCTCCGCCACCGGCAAGACGATCCTCACCGCCGGCATCGTGCTGGCGATCATGGCGATCCCGATCATCACGGCGATCACCCGCGAGGTGTTCCTGCAGACCCCCACGCTGCACGAGGAGGCCGCGCTGGCCCTCGGCGCCACCCGCTGGGAGATGATCCGGCTGGCGGTCTTCCCGTACGCGCGCTCGGGCATCGTCTCCGCGGTGATGCTGGGGATGGGCCGCGCGCTCGGCGAGACGATGGCCGTCGCGATGGTGCTCTCGGCCTCCGGCATCGTCACGTTCAACCTGATCAGCAGTGACAACCCCTCGACCATCGCGGCCAACATCGCGCTGCAGTTCCCGGAGGCCACCGAGCTGCGCGTCAACGCGCTGATCGCCAGCGGCCTGGTGCTGTTCGTGCTGACGTTCGCGGTGAACTTCGCGGCCCGGGCCATCGTCGCCCGCTCGGCCAGGAGGTCCTGATGGCGAACACCAAGAGCCCGGCGACCCACCGCACGGCCGAGTCGAGCAGTCAGGAGCCGAGCGTGTCCGACACGACGACCACCGCCCGCTCCACGCGGTCGAACAAGCTTCCGCTGAGCCACCCGCGCCTGCCGCGCTGGGCCGGCTGGCTGGTGGCCGGTCTCGCCGCGGCGGCCTCGGCCATCGTGACCATGACGCTCGGGTGGGGCCTGGTCGGCTGGGGCGTCCTCGCGATCGTCCTGTTCGGGGTCGCCCTCCCGGCGTGGTCGCTGCTGGTGGAGAACCGGCGCGCGGCCAAGGACCGCCTGGTCAGCACCCTGGTCTGGGTCGCGTTCGCGCTCGCGGTGCTGCCGCTGGTGTCTCTGCTCGCCACGGTCGTGGAGAACGGCCTGCAGGTCATCAACGCCCAGTTCCTCACCTACTCGATGCGCAACGTGATCGGGGAGGGCGGCGGCGTCTACCACGCGATCATCGGCACCCTGCTGATCACGGTGGCCGCCGCCGTGATCTCGGTGCCGATCGGGATCATGACCGCGATCTGCCTGGTGGAGTACGGCGCCGGGAGCAAGGTCGCCCGGGCGATCACCTTCCTGGTGGACGTGATGACCGGCATCCCCTCGATCGTGGCCGGCCTGTTCGCCTACGCGCTGTTCGCGCTGGTGTTCGGCCCCGGTGTCCGGATGGGCATCGGCGGGTCGGTGGCGCTCTCC